>CAJUQU010000001.1 GCA_910588595.1 uncultured Lachnospiraceae bacterium
TAATCGGAGAAATAGACAAGTCAAGATGCGTCAGTTATTTTTCTACAGTTCCTTAGGAACTATAGAGAAATGACTGGGTATCAGTTATGCTTTTGGCAGTTTTTTGCGGAGGAACGGATGCTTTGGAAAAACTGAAGGGATTTGTCGAACATATTATTTTCAAAAATACCGAGAATGGTTATGGGGTCATCAATCTCAAGGTGGAGGAGATGGAGATCACCTGCACGGGGATCTTCACCAACCTCGATGAAGGGGAGAGCATTGAGGCGGAGGGATCTTATGTGGATCACGCAGTATATGGGAAACAGTTCAAAGTAGAGCGCTTTGAGGTGGTCGCTCCCGAGGACAGGGCTGCCGTGGAGCGCTATCTTGGTTCGGGTGCAGTCAAGGGGGTCGGCGCAGCGCTTGCCGCCCGCATCGTGCGGCATTTTGGAGATGACACTTTTCGGATCATCGAGGAGGAGCCGCACAGGCTCGCTGAGATCAAAGGGATCAGTGAGCGGAAGGCGAGGGAGATCGCGGAACAGGTTGAGGAGAAAAAGGATGCGAGGGATGCAATGCTGTTCCTGCAGAAATATGGGATTTCCAACACGCTGGCGATCAAGATCTACAAGCAGTACGGTATGGGTCTGTACAAAATCATGCAGGAAAATCCGTACAAACTGGCGGAGGATGTGTCTGGTATTGGCTTTCGCATCGCGGATGAGATCGCGTCACGCATAGGGATCCACACGGATTCCGACTACAGGATCAGGAGCGGGATCCTGTATACATTGCTGCAGGCGGGAGCAGAGGGACATGTATTTCTGCCGGAGCGGCTCCTGCTGGAAAAGGCTGCAGACATGCTGGGGCTGACGCCGGAGCAGATCGAGCCACAGATCATGAACCTTGTGATTGACAAGAAACTTGTGATCAAGGAAAAGAGGCTGGAAGATGATCAGAGCATAAAATGTATCTATAGTATGAGTTTTTACTATGCGGAGCTTAACTGTGCCAGAATGCTGTATGAGCTCCAGCAGGCATTTGACGGGGCGGATCGATTTACCAGGGTGGAGCTGGATCGTCTGGAAACGAAGATAAAGAAGCTGGAGGATGCCAGCCATATGGAACTGGATGCGCTTCAGCGAAAAGCAGTCATAGAGGCAGTGCAGAATGGCATTTTTATCCTTTCTGGAGGTCCGGGTACAGGAAAGACGACAACGATCAATATGATCATCCGCTATTTTGAGCAGGAGGGAATGGATATCTTTTTGGCTGCGCCAACGGGAAGGGCGGCAAAGCGCATGACGGAGGCTACCGGATTTGAGGCGAAAACCATTCACCGGCTCCTGGAGCTAAACGGTGATATGTCGGATGACAGACCATCTTCGGCAGTGCATTTTGAGAAGAATGAACTCAATCCGCTGGAGGCAGATGTCATAATCATTGATGAGATGTCAATGGTGGATATCCATCTGTTTCAGGCGCTGCTCAAGGCAATTGCGCCCGGGACGAGGCTTGTCATGGTTGGCGACAGAAACCAGCTCCCGTCTGTAGGACCGGGGCAGGTATTAAAGGATCTGATGGAGAGCGGATGCATAGCCACTGTCGTACTGTCCAAGATATTTCGGCAGGCAGGCGAGAGCGATATTGTAGTCAATGCACACTATATTAATGAAGGAAAGCCGATCAAGCTGGATAACAAGAGCAGGGATTTCTTCTTTCTGGAGCGGGATAATGTCAATGTGATCTATAAGCATATGATACTGCTGATCACAGAAAAGCTTCCGAGGTATGTCAACTCAGGGACCTATGATATTCAGGTACTCACACCTATGCGCAAGGGACCGCTTGGCGTGGAGATGCTCAATAATATCCTGCAGCAGTACCTCAATCCGCCGTCGGCCGAAAAAATAGAACTGGCGCACGGTGACGGAGTGTTCCGCTTAGGTGACAAGGTAATGCAGATCAAGAACAATTATCAGCTGGAATGGGAGATCGTCAGCAAATACGGCATCGCTGTGGACAGTGGGCAGGGGGTGTTTAACGGAGATGTCGGTATCATCAAAGAGATCAATGAGACGGCGAAGACGGTTGTCGTGGAGTATGATGACCTTAGAAGAGTGACTTATCCCATTACAGGACTTGATGAGATCGAGCTTGCCTATGCGCTGACCATACACAAGTCACAGGGCAGTGAGTACCCCGCGGTGATCATGCCGCTGCTCACAGGACCGAGGATGCTGTTTAACAGAAATCTGCTCTACACGGGAGTGACACGCGCGAAGAAATGTGTGACGATACTGGGAAGCAGGGAAACAGTGGGCCAGATGATCGCAAATGAAAACGAACAGAGACGCTACACTGGATTGAAGGAAAGAATATGCGAGATTGCAGATCAGAAGTTAGGATAAGGGATATAGTGGTCAACATGGCTTTTCCGCGGCGGTGTCCTGTGTGTGATGAGATCGTTGTGATGGGAGAAGGACTGATCTGCAGTTCGTGCAGATCCAAACCACAATATATCCGGGAACCGAGGTGCAGGCGGTGCGGGAAACAGCTTGCGGGGGAGGCAGTGCAGTTCTGTCATGATTGCATGCAGCGCAGACATGCGTATGACTACGGTTATGCCCTTTATGACTACCAGAGTATGAAAAAGAGCATTTACCGGTTCAAATATGGAAAAAGATCCGAGTATGCGAAATTTTACGCAGGCGATATCTATGAGAAGCTTTCGGATGAGATCCAGATGATGGGTGCGGAGGCGATCATCCCGATTCCGGTCCATGCATCGCGGAAAAGGAGCCGCGGCTATAATCAGGCAGAACTGATCGCTGCGGAATTGTCGAGGCTTACAGGGATCAAAATGTATGAGAAGTTGGTGCGGAGGATCAAAAAAACTGTCCCGCAAAAAGAACTTACCATACAGGAAAGACAAAATAATTTGAAAAAGGCTTTCAATATTAGCACAAATGTTGTAAAATTAAATAAAGTTATTCTTGTCGATGATATTTATACGACGGGAAGCACGCTCGACGCTGTTGCTATGGAGTTGAAACGCCATGGCGTGAAGGCAGTTTATTTCATAGCGCTCTGCATCGGTGAAGGGATGTAGGAATAAAATGATCAATGGAGGGATTTGAGATGAATGTAAGGAATTGTAGAAAATGTGGAAAGCTGTTTAACTACATATCTGGAATGCCGATCTGCCCGGCATGCAAGGATAAGCTTGAGGAAAAGTTCCAGACGGTAAAGAAGTATATCCGTGAGAACCGTCTGGCAGACATCAAGCAGGTTGCGGAGGACTGCGAGGTTGAAGTGGGACAGATCCAGCAGTGGATCCGTGAGGAGCGTCTTGAGTTTACAGAGGATTCTCCGGTAAAGATTCCCTGCGAGAACTGCGGTGCGTCGATCCGTTCAGGAAAGTTTTGTGAGAAGTGCAAGCGCGAGATGACAAACAATCTCTCCAGTGTGATGGAAAAGCCCAAGGCTGTTCTGGTGGAGCCCAAGAAGCCGCAGTCCACAGGAAACAAGATGCGCTTTCTTGACAGACAATAGTCCTATAATGAGCGTTACATAAATAGGATCATTTAAGGAAAAAGTTATGTTGAATGAAGAGAGAATCAAATTGATGACCAAAATGGCATGTTATGAGGCAGATGAAGGTAGAAAAAATGTTGCTATCGGAAATTATTTTCGTGGTGATTATATTGGTCTGCAGGTCATTAAATCCATCATCAGTGCAACAATTGCATATGTTATTATATTCGCGATGTTTATTTTTTATGATTTTGAGGATTTCATGGCGAATATTTACAAGATGGACCTGCTTGGTTTTGCAAAGTCTGTGATTATGTATTATCTGATCTTTACACTGGGATATGCTTTGATTTCATATGGTGTGTATACTTATCGGTATATGAAGGCTAGAAAGAGCCTTAAGATCTATTACAATAATCTCAAGAAACTTGCTTATATGTATGACAGGGAGACGAAAAAATTATGACAAACCTTTTGGTTTTTAGGGAACAGTTAAAAAAGTACTACAGCAAATATGAGCTTTATCTTACACCGGTTTTCAAATTTTTGCTGGCGTTAGTGACGCTGGTTATGATCAACAGCAGCATTGGTTACATGAGTGAACTGAAGAAATTCTCGGTAGTGTTTGTTCTGTCACTTATGTGTTCGTTCTTGCCGATGAATTTTATTGTGTTTGTGGCAGCCATAGTGACACTTGGGCATCTTTACAAGTTTTCAATGGAATGTGCGCTTGTTGTACTGGTTGTATTTTTGCTGTTATTTATCCTTTATTTTCGGTTTTCATCAAAAGACACGATCGCAGTATTGTTCACACCGCTCTGCTTTATATTGAAGATACCCTATGTGATGCCGATCGCAATGGGACTTGTGGGAACGCCGGCATCGGCAGTGTCAGTGGCAAGCGGTGCGATCATATACTATACATTGAGTTATATGACAGGAAGCGCGTCGGTGCTCAACACATTTGAGGAAGATGGCGCATTGGAGAAGTTCCGCTATGTTATTGACGGAATGCTTGAGAATAAGGCAATGTATGTGACACTTGCCGCTTTTGTTGCCACAGTGATCGTCGTGTACTTTATCAGAAGACTCAGCGTTGAGTATGCGTGGACGATCGCCATGGTCACGGGTGCTCTGCTGGATGTGCTGGTCATGCTGTTTGGAGATCTGATGTACAATACCAATCTCTCGGTGGTCGGACTGATCGTGGGGAGTGTGGTGTCAGTGGCTTTGGCAAAGGCGCTGGAATTTTTGGTTTTCAATGTGGACTACTCGCGGACAGAGTATGTGCAGTTTGAGGATGATGAATATTATTATTATGTGAAGGCTGTTCCCAAGAATACAGTATCAGTGCCGCAAAAACGGGTGAAGACGATCAGGGTGCCTGAAAAAGCAGTCAGAGAGCAGAAGAGGGAAAGATAAGAAGGATGGATCGATATGGATATGATTCTTGAAAACCTTAGTTCATATTTACAGATTTTGTCATTTCGCAGTTTGAACATCAGGTGGCAGGATATAGTGGAGGTTATCATTATATCCTTTTTATTGTATCAGATCATGGCGTGGATCAAGCACACCAAAGTATGGCTTCTGATGAAGGGAATCATCATTATTATAGCGTTTATCCTGCTGGCGCTGTTCTTTGGGATGCACACGATCATATGGATCGTGGAGCATGTGTTAAGTCTGGCAGTCACGGCGGTGATCGTTATCCTGCAGCCGGAGCTCCGCCGTGCGCTCGAGGAACTCGGGCGCAAGACTTTTGTCACGAATCTGATCACTTTTGAGAAGCCCACGGATGAGCGTTTCTCCGACAGGACGGTGAACGACCTGGTGAAGGCTAGTTTTGAGATGGGCAAGGTGAAGACGGGGGCTCTAATGGTGATCGAGCAGAACGTGCTGCTCACAGAATACGAGAGAACAGGTATTGAGGTAGATGGACTGATTTCCAGCCAGCTGCTCATCAATATCTTTGAACATAATACACCGCTTCATGACGGTGCTGTGATCATACGCGGGAACAGGGTGGTATCGGCGACCTGCTATCTGCCGCTGTCCGACAATATGGAGATCAGCAAGGAGCTGGGAACACGGCATCGTGCAGGTGTCGGTATATCGGAAGTGACAGATGCACTCACGATTATCGTATCGGAGGAGACAGGGCATGTCAGTGTCACTTATGAAGGAAAGTTGTACCGCAATCTTGATGCAAATGAACTGAAGGAAAAGATCAGCATGATACAGAATAAGGAAGTGGAGGAGAATAAGAAGCGCAGGCTCTGGAAAGGTAGGGCTAAAGATGAGAGATAGTATATTGAAGAAAGTGTTCAGGCTGGTCACAAACAATTTTGGGTTGAAGATCCTGGCAATAATCGTATCCTGTGGTCTGTGGGTCGTGGTAGACAGTATCAATGATCCGGTCGAGACAGATACCTATTATAATATTCCGGTCGAGATCATCAATGAGGATATGGTGACAAACGAGGGCAAAGTATATGAAGTGCTTGATGGGACGAATACGATCAATGTCACGGTGAAGGGAAAACGATCTGTGCTTTCATATATTTCCAAGGAGGACATCAAAGCGGTTGCCGATATGTCGGAGCTTACCTTTATGAACACTGTGGGAATTAAAGTGTCAAGTGCGCGCAGCAATTCAGAGCTTGATTTCAAGACAAATATAGACAGTGTGAAACTGTCCATAGAAAATATGAAGGCGGATCAGAAGATCATCAATGTGTACACATCAGGCGAGCCGGCGGATGGTTATGTGGTCGGAAGTGCAAAGCCGAGTCAGAATGTTGTCAGGCTTTCAGGACCGGAGACACTGATCGACCAGATCGATCATATCGATGCGGTGGCAAATATTGATGGGTATTCTTCTGATATTGACACAAGCGTGGAGTTGAAGCTCTATGACAAAAACAACAATGAGATAAAGAACAGTTCCATCAAAAAGAATATATCATCTGTCAATGTGGCTGTGACGATCCTTGCGACAAAGATTGTTCCGCTGAGCTTTGTTGTTTCAGATGAGCCGGCGGCTGGGTATGTGGTGAGCGGCGAGCCGGTCAGCATGCCTGAGACAGTGACGATCGCAGGGCGGAGCAGTGTTCTGGATAATGTCTCCAAGATCGTCATATCCGATCCTGCACTCAGTGTAAGCGAAAGAACAGAGAATTTGACTACTATAGTCAATGTCAGAAAATACCTGCCAACAGGGGTACAGTTTGCGGACAGCAGCTTTGGCGGCAATGTGAATGTGACGGTTGTCGTTGAACAGCTTGTGACGAGGGAACTCCAGATACCTGCAGCAAAATTTGCCGCTGGTTTCGAGCCGGGAAAGGAACCGGAGAATCTGAAAGTGACATTGAGGGAGGTTGAGAACCAGGAGTACTATACGATTCGCATATCAGGTACAAAGGCGGCGGTGGACGCGGTGAACGCCGAGGATGTGATCGGTGTGGTGGACATGAACACACTTCTCGAGAAATTAGGGCTTACGGAGTGGGTTCCAGGAATCTATCAGGAAGTGATTACATTCAGTGATAATCTAAAGGATGTGACGCTGGAACAGCCATATCAGATGACCGTTGTGGTCGAGGCGATAGAAGAAGATGTTGATGGCATTGATAATGAATAAATAATTTTCGGAGGGTAGGAAAAGATGGCTAGATTATTTGGAACAGATGGAGTGCGGGGCGTGGCAAATGATGAACTGACACCGCTGCTGGCGATGCAGCTCGGGCAGGCAGGAGCGTACGTATTGTCGAAGGAGAATGATCACAAACCGACGATCATGGTGGGGTGTGACACGCGCATTTCGGGAGATATGCTGGCAAATGCCCTGATGGCGGGCGCCTGTTCAGTCGGGGCAAACGTGGTGTATGTGGGAGTGATCCCGACACCGGCAATAGCCTATCTGACCAAAAAATACAGAGTTGACGCAGGTGTCGTGATATCGGCTTCGCACAATCCGGTTGAGTTCAATGGGATCAAGTTCTTCGACGGTAACGGGTTTAAACTGCCGGATTCGATGGAGGATGAGATTGAGGAGCTGATTTGCAGCGGCATGAAAGATATCCAGTTTCCGACAGGACCGAGTGTGGGGAAGATCAAATACCGCACTGACGCGAGGGAAGAGTACATCAATCATTCGGTGCGTGCTGTCCCGGTTGACCTGAGCGGCATGAAGATCGTGGTGGACTGTGCAGAGGGGGCCTCCTTCTATACCTCTGTGGAGACATTGAAGGAGCTCGGCGCCAATATCGTGGCGATACACAACAATCCGGACGGCACAAATATCAATGCAAACTGCGGTTCCACACACATGGGTGAGCTTCAGGCGAGGGTAGTGTATGAGAAGGCGGATGTGGGGCTTGCGTTTGACGGTGATGCCGACAGGCTTCTGGCAGTGGACGAAAATGGTAATCAAGTTGACGGAGATGTGATCATGGCGATCATCGGCAATCATATGAAGTCTAAAGGTACATTAAAAGACAATACGATCGTCGCTACAGTGATGAGCAACCTTGGATTTTTCCTGATGGGAAAGGAGAATGGCATCAACATCGAACAGACGAAGGTAGGCGATCGGTATGTGCTTGAGCGGATGCTCGAGATCGGGGCAAATCTTGGCGGGGAGCAGTCGGGACATATCATTTTCCTGGATGAGAATACAACGGGTGACGGTCTGCTCAGTGCACTGCACCTGCTGCAGGTGATGGTGGAGACAAAGAAAGCCCTCTCAGAGCTTGCGACGATCATGACAGTGCTTCCGCAGGCGCTGGTTGGAGCGAAGGTTCCCAATCATAAAAAGAACAGTTATATGGAGTATGCAGAGATTGCATCGGCGATCGAGCGTGTGAGCGCAAAATTTGCGGATGAGGGCAGGGTGTTGATCCGGCCTTCTGGAACGGAACCTTTGGTGCGGGTGATGATCGAAGGGAAAGACCAGCAGTTGATCGAGAAAGAGGCGAAAGAGCTTGCTGAATTGATACAGAATGTAATGCTCTGACACACGCGAGGTTAAAGATCTATAATCTACGATTCGGAGGGGTGCGATATGGTTAGTCAGAAGGTAGTGATCAAGAACCCGACAGGGTTGCATTTGCGTCCGGCAGGGATATTGTGTAAGGAAGCGATGGAGTTTAACTCGCTGATAACCTTTACATTCCGCGGAAATACAGCAAATGCCAAAAGCGTGCTCAGCGTACTGGGGGCATGCATAAAAAGTGGTGATGAGATTGAGATCATTTGTGAAGGTGCAGATGAGGATGAGGCTTTGTCAACTATGGTCAAGGTGATAGAGGACGGCTTAGGGGAGTAAGGAACGGTGTTCCTGCGTAAGCCATTTGTATAAAAGAGATTAGTCCGAAGCTGCTTCGGACTAATTTCATGTACGGCAGGTCTTGGGTGTAGCGGTGAATAGAGTTTCGCTATATGAGAAAAGATAATTAATATCAGGAAAGGAAGCAGGTAAAAATTATGTTGAAAAAAATAATTGTCACAGGCTGTAACGGACAGCTTGGGCGTGCGATCAATAAAATATATCAGGGCAGCACAGAATATGAGTGTGTGAATACCGATGTCGGAGAGCTTGATATCACCAAAGTAGATGCAGTGGATCGCTTTGTGTCTGACGTGAAGCCGTATGCCATCATCAACTGCGCAGCGCACACGAATGTAAATGGTTGTGAGACCGATGTGGATAACGCGTATCGGATCAATGCGGTCGGACCGCGAAATCTCAGTATCGCAGCGACAAGGTATCATGCCAAACTGATGCATATTTCTACGGATTATGTGTTTGATGGACATGCCAGTGAGCCATATACAGAGTTTGATACACCGAACCCCAAGGCGGTGTACGGCAAGACAAAACTTGCCGGTGAAAATTTTGTGAAGGAGTTCGCAAAAGAACATTTTATCATTCGAACAGCATGGCTGTACGGCGACGGAAAAAATTTTGTGAAGACAATGCTGGGATTGTCAGAGAACCATGATAAGGTGACGGTGGTGGGAGATCAGTTTGGATCACCGACAAGTGCTGACGAACTTGCAAAGATGATCGCGTTCCTTCTTCCGACCGATAATTTCGGTCTGTTCCACGGCACCTGTGAAGGGATTACAAACTGGGCAGATTTTACCAGGGAGATCTACCGGCTCGCAGGAAAGTCCACGGTGGTCGAGACTGTCACGACAGAGCAGTATGACAAAAATGTGACAGGAGTCGTTGCGCCCAGACCTGCGTATTCCGTGCTGGATAACTATATGCTCAGGCTCACGACGGATTTTGTGTTTGCGGATTGGCAAAAGGCGATCGGGGAGTATATAAAGGACTTGTCTTTCTGACAAACTATATGTATACTATAAGAAAAATAGAAAAAATGGAATATAACGGAAAATGGATTTTCTAGTTTAGGGAAGGAAAGAAACATGACATGAATAATATAGCATTGATCACTGGAATCACAGGGCAGGACGGCTCTTATCTGGCAGAGTTCCTGCTCGAGAAGGGATATGAGGTGCACGGACTGATCAGGAGACACAGCATATCAAACACGATGCGCATCGATCATCTGATCAGATCAGAGTATCATAAGGTTAAGTTTTTCCTGCATTTTGCGGATATGACAGACTCATCCAACCTGATGCGCATCATCGGTGAGATCAGACCGACGGAAGTGTACAATCTTGCCGCGCAGTCCCATGTGGGGGTATCGTTTGAAGTGCCGGAATACACTGCCGATGCCACAGGTGTCAGCACATTGAAGCTGCTCGAGGCGATCCGGGTGAATGGCGGAAACTGCAGATATTATCAGGCATCTACATCAGAGCTATTTGGAGGACTTCCGCAGACTGCTCCGCAGAGTGAGTCGACGCCGTTTTATCCGAAGAGTCCATATGGCGTGGCAAAGTTGTACTCTTATTGGATCACGGTAAATTACAGAGAGTCGTACAACATGTTTGCGTGCAATGGTATTTTGTTTAACCATGAGTCTCCTCGGCGCGGTGAGAATTTTGTGACGAGAAAGATCACCCTCGCCATAGCAAATATCATTGCCGGAAAACAGGACAAGCTTTCGCTGGGAAATATGAATGCCAAGAGGGACTGGGGATTTGCGGGTGACTACGTGGAAGGTATGTGGCTGATGCTTCAGCAGAATGCGCCTGGTGACTATGTGCTCGCCACCAATGAGACACATACAGTGCGCCAGTTTGTCGAGTCGGCATTCGCAGAACTGGGCATTTCCATTCGCTGGGAAGGGCATGGAGTCGGAGAGAAAGGATACGACGCGGAGACAGGGAAGCTGCTGGTCGACGTCAACCCGGAGTTTTACCGTCCGGCGGAAGTGGAGTTTCTCTGGGGAAATGCCGCTAAGGCGGAGAAGGAGCTTGGCTGGAAGAGAAAGGTTGATTTTAAAGGTCTTGTGTCTATGATGATGGATGCGGACTTGAGAGAGGTTACAGGAATGTCCTGTGTACAGTATAGAAATAGCAGAGGCGGGAAAAGCAATGAATAGTTCGGATAAGATATATGTAGCAGGGCACAGAGGGCTTGTGGGCTCTGCGATCGTGAGAAACCTTGAAGCAAAGGGGTATACCAATGTGATCGGCAGGACGCACAGGGAGCTCGACCTCACAAGCCAGCAGGCGGTGAGGGAGTTCTTTGAGGCAGAGCAGCCGGATGTGGTCGTGCTTGCGGCTGCAAAGGTTGGCGGGATCAATGCCAACAACACGACACCGGCAGAGTTTGCCTATGAGAATATGCAGATTCAGTGTAACGTGATCAAGTGCAGCCACGACTATCAGGTAAAGAAGCTTTTATTTCTTGGAAGTACCTGTATCTATCCAAGGATGGCACCGCAGCCGATCCCGGAGGATGCGCTGCTCACAGGACCCTTGGAGGAGACGAACGAGGCGTATGCGATCGCAAAGATCGCAGGGCTGGAGATGTGCAAATTCTACAAAAGGCAGTATGGTGATGATTTCATCAGCTGTATGCCGACGAATCTCTATGGACCCTATGATAACTATGATCTGTCGGGTTCTCATGTCATGCCGGCGATGATCCGGAAATTCCATGACGCGAAGATAAACAATGCGCCGAGCGTGGAGTTATGGGGGACAGGAACCCCGCTTCGCGAGTTTTTGTATGTGGACGATATGGCAGATGCCTGTGTATTTCTGTTGGAAAACTACGATGGGGAGCAGCATGTGAACATCGGCACAGGCAGGGAAGTGACGATCAAGGAGCTGGCGCAGACCGTTCAGCGTGTGGTCGGATATCAGGGTGAGATCGTCTGGAATCAGGATATGCCAGACGGTACGCCTCGAAAGCTGACAGATGTGACAAAGCTTCACGGCCTTGGATGGAGGCATAGGATAGAACTTGAAGAAGGTGTACAGCTGGCCTACGATTGGTTCAGGGAGAATGTGAGAGACGCAAGGCTTTAGTAAAATCACTGTGGCCGCTTTGGGATAAAATAGGGTGTGATGAAAGTAAATATGGATGATGAGTGTTCGAGAATAAATATCTACAGACGAACTACATACCATATGGTTAAATGCGGATTTCAGGCGAGGCAGAAGGGCTATCGATATCTGCGGGAGGCAGTATGGATAGCCTATCGGGAGCCGGAAGTCTTAACCTCAGTCACAAAACGTTTGTATCCTGAAGTGGCGAAGCGTTTTAATACTTCAGATAAACAGGTGGAACGTGCGATACGCAATACGATTGAGACCGCGTGGACCAGCGGAGAGCCAGAGACACTGAAAGTGTTTTTTAAGGAGAGCTATGGAGACGGGGCAATAAGGCCTACCAATACGAAAGTGATCGAGATGTTTGTCGGTTTTTACAGAAACGTTCTCTAGAGCTAGCTGACAGGGCTTTTCGGAGAGATGGTCATGACAAGTCATATCAAGATGGGCGATACGTGTACTACATAAATCCAGTACTGAATGGGAGGAAAATGCAGTTGAAGGCAGAGACTAAGATTTTGAGCATCATTGTTCCCTGTTATAATGAGGCGGAAAGTATTCCGTATTTTTATGCAGAGGCGGTGAAGCAGGAAACTTTTTTTCATGAGAGGGATGTGGAATTAGAGTTTATATTTGTGGACGATGGATCAAGGGACGGCACCGTGGCAGCTGTGAAAGCGCTTCGCGAGCAGGATGAGCGTGTGCATCTCGTATCGTTTTCCCGAAATTTTGGAAAGGAATCTGCCATCATTGCAGGGCTTGAGAAGGCGATCGGGGACTATACGGTGCTTATGGATGCCGATCTGCAGGATCCACCGGCGATTCTGCCGGAGATGTACGGCTACATTGAGGAAGGGTATGATTCGGTGGCGACAAGGCGCGTGGACAGAAAAGGGGAGCCGCCGATCCGCTCTTTTTTTGCCAGACGGTTCTATGGTTTGATGCGTAAGATCTCAAAAACGGAGATCGTGGACGGTGCGCGGGACTATAGGCTGATGACGAGGCAGGTGACAGATGCGATCCTGGCAATGAAGGAATACAACCGCTTTTCCAAGGGAATCTTTGGCTGGGTCGGGTACAGGACAAAATGGATCGAGTATGAGAATGTAAAAAGGGTGGCAGGAGAGACAAAATGGTCATTTTGGAAACTGTTCCTGTACTCTCTGGACGGAATCATGGCATTTTCGACAGCGCCTTTGTCCATTGCGTCAGTGTTTGGTTTCCTGTTCTGTGTGATCGCTTTTGTGTTTATGATCTTTATCTTTGTCAGGGCATTGATCTACGGGGATCCGGTAGCAGGGTGGCCATCCATGATGTGCATTATTTCCCTGATCGGCGGCGTGCAGCTGTTATGTCTTGGGATCATGGGACAGTATATGAGCAAGATGTACATGGAAGTGAAGGACCGGCCCAAATACCTTATTAAAGAGGAGTTCTGATGGTGGTATGATAGATAGAAGGACTGGACTTGTGAGTATTATTGTTCCAGTGTACAATGCAGCGCGGTTTATAGACGAGACGATCAGTTATGTGCAGAAGCAGACCTGCGCAGAGTGGGAGCTTTTGCTGGTAGATGACTGTTCGACAGATCAAAGCAGGGAGATCATCGAGCAAAAGATCCAGGAGGATATGCGCATCAGGCTGATCGTACAGATTGAGAATGGCGGAGCGGCGAAAGCGAGGAACCGCGGTATTCAGGAGGCTTGCGGGCAGTATATCTGTTTTTTGGACGCGGACGATATCTGGATGCCGGATAAACTGAAAGTGGAGCTTGAATATATCAAAAAGGTGCATGCCGGTTTTGTGTTTATGGGATATGAGTTTGCGGATATTTCGGGCGCAGGACTTGGCAAGGTGGTCCATGTACCAGAGCGTATTACGTATCAGCAGGCGTTGAAAAATACGACTATTTTTACATCGACAGTGATGATCGACAGGAATATAATATCAGATGAGGATATCTGTATGCCATATATTGCCAGTGAGGATACAGCGACATGGTGGCGGATCCTCAAAAAATATGGGGCAGGATATGGTATCGACAAGAATCTGGTCAGATATAGAAGAAGTGCGGATACATTGTCGTCGAACAAACTGACTGCAGTCAGGAGAATATGGAATTTGTACCGCAGGCAGGAACATCTGTCTGTCATAAAAAGTGCGTACTACATGTGCTTTTGGGCATTCAGGGCGGTTTTGCGGCGGATCTAGGGTGGAGGCTGGACAGTGGGACGGATAGAGGCAGCGAAGAGGACGATCATATTGCAGATGTCATTGATCGGTCTTGTGTTCCAGACAGTTTTGTATATCTATGTTTGGTATAAGGTGTATAATGACATTATGCAGAGCGGTATGTGGCGGAGCTTTCACAGAAAGGGCTTCTGGCTCCTGGCAGCCGTTTATTTTATATTGCTGTTATTTTTTACGACAACTTATGGCGGTCTCAAGGTGGGATATCTCAAGCCGATGGATGTATTTTTCTCACAGGTGATATCGCTGTTATGTGCGAATATTGTCTCTTATTTTCAGATATCACTGTTGTCGCTGGGACTTGTCACACCTGCCCCGCTCTTCTTGATGATGCTGGGGCAGATCGTTGTGTCAGCGCTGTGGACTTTGATAAGCCACAAGCTCTATCAGCGCTTTTTTCCGCCGAAGAATCTGTTGTTTATCAGCGGTGAGCGGCCGACGGAGGATATCTTAAAGAAGTTTGAGACCCGAAATGATAAGTACAACATTATAAAATGTGCGGCGGAAAGTGACGGGCTGGAGGCGCTGGAACGAGAGATCATGACCTGCTATGACGGTGTTGTGCTGTGGGATATCGATACGGCGCTTCGCAATAAGCTCTTGAAGTTCTGTTACAGCAGGAGTATCCGGGTATATATGATGCCCAAGATACCAGATATTATGATAAAAGGTTCCGATCAGCTCCATCTGTTTGACACGCCGATCCTGCTCACCAGAGAGTATGCGATGACGATCGAACAGCGTGTTGTGAAACGTTTGATCGACATAGTATGTGCACTGATCCTGATGATTCTGACTGCGCCTTTTATGCTGGTGACAGCCATCGTGATCAAGCTGTATGACGGCGGTCCTGTTTTGTATAGACAGGTTCGGTGCACGCGCGATATGAGGGAGTTTCAGATCCTCAAATTCCGAAGTATGCGGACTGATGCGGAGAAAGACGGTGTGGCGAGGCTTGCAGCGAAGAACGACAGCCGTATCACACCGATCGGCAGGTTCATCAGAAAGGTGAGGATTGATGAATTGCCGCAGCTTTTTAACATATTGAACGGAGAGATGTCCTTTATCGGTCCGCGACCGGAACGTCCGGAGATCATCAGGCAGTATCAGGAGGACATGCCGGAATTTACGTTTCGGACGAAGGTGAAGGCAGGGCTTGCAGGATATGCGCAGGTGTATGGGAAATACAATACGACACCGTATGACAAGCTCAAGCTGGATCTGTTTTATATTGAGAATTACAGTGTATGGCTGGATCTGAAACTGATGCTTCTGACAATCAAGATCCTGTTTCAGGCGGAAAGTACGGAAGGTGTGGAACAGGATCAGACAACTGCGATGAAGAAAGAGAAAGGGTAATGGAGGAGATCAAATCGATGCAGCCGGGTGTTGACAGCCGGGCAATGTTTGCAACTTTTATAATGAAACTGCCGAAACTGCTGATCTTGGCAGTGACCGGTGCCGTATTGGGCAGCGGTCTTAATTTGTTAGTGGTTCTGGTAAAAATGCAGCATCGCTGCTATGTGTCGGAGACGGAGTACTATGTCGCATTTGACAAAGGACAGGATGATGCGAGGCACTGGTACAATGATTTTACATGGAATGATGTGCTGACAACAGACCTGATCCTTGGCAGGGCGATGGAACTGCTTGGAGACGGATATGAGCGGGGTCGGGTCAAGGAGATGATCAGGGCGGACATCTTATCGGATGTGCGCTACCTGACGATCACAGTCAAAGGGCAGGATGCCGCGCAGGTGGAGGCAGTCAAGAATGCCCTTGGGACGGCTTTGGAGGAGTTTGGAGCTGCGAAGGAGGAGTTCTCCTCCATAGATAAAATAGAAGATCTGGAGATCGTGCAGGAGGAGATTCCCTATTTTGCGTGGAGGTCAGCACTTTTGGGATCTTTTGCTGCGTCTGGGATCGGAGTTTTTGTGACTGCCTTTTGTTTTTGTATGGGTTCTGCATTTTATACGAAAAACGATATTAAGGTGCGGCTGGGGATTCCTGTCTGCGGGATGACATTTCGGGAAGGACATCGCAAAGACAGGGGGAGTACCATCGAGCAGAGACAGGCAGAGAAGCTTGCAGCAGGTTTTAAGAGACTGACAGAGAACAATGCGCAGATCCTGTTGATGGATGCATCAGACGGGCGTGAGGCAGAAGTGCTTCGACAGAAGGTGTTGGCAACAGGATTGGCTGAGGCGCCGCGTATCCAGGTTTACGATGCTCAGCGCGATAGGGGGCGCCTTGGGAGTGAGGATGAGCGTATTGCTGTCGTGGTGGTGATTCCGTTTGGTATGCCATACAGGGAAAGAATTACAGATGAGATCGATGATGTGACGCTGCATGGAGGCAGAGTTGCAGCAGCAGTGCTCACGGGAGCAGACCGAATATGGATGCGGCTTTATTATGCGGTGTGACGGCAGGGACGCTGTGATGTGAGGAAAGACAGAAAGGATGTGACACAGAAAGGGTGAAATTGCAGGTATTAGTATCTGCCGTGAATCAGGATGTGCTGACAATGGCAGAACGTATGCATCTGGAAAGCGATGCGATCATTGTCAACCAGACAGACCATTTTGGGTATGAGGAGTATACACACAACGGCAGACGGATACAATGTTACGAGTTTGAGGAGAAGGGTGTCGGGCTGAGCAGGAACAATGCACTGATGCGCGCGGAAGGCGAGATTGTACTGTTTGCCGATGAGGATATCGTATACGACAAGGGATATGAGAAACGTGTCCTGGATGCTTTTGAGGCACATCCCGAGGCAGATTTTTTGTTGTTCAATATGCGTGTGGGTGAGGCGCGTGCCACTTATTACACAAAGGAATACCACAGAGTGCATGTGTGGAATGCAGGGCGCTATCCCACGTACTCTTTTGCGGTGCGGCGCGCAAAACTGCATGCAGCACATATTACGTTTTCCCTTTTATTTGGGGGCGGGGCGAAGTACAGCAACGGGGAGGACAGCCTGTTTCTCAAAGATTGCCTGAAATACGGTCTGGTCGTCTATGCCGTGCCGGTGGAGATCGGTGCGGAAAAGGAGCGTGAGTCCACTTGGTTTCAGGGATATACAGACAAGTTCTTTATTGACAGGGGTGTGCTGTTCCATTTTCTGTACGGCGGTCTGGCGTATCTGATGGCAGTGCGTTTCATCATGGCACATGGGAGTGTGATGTGTGTCACGATTCCCAGGAAAAATGCGCTGGCGCTGATGAAAAAGGGGATCAAGTCGGTAGAGGGATTATGACAAGGAGCATTTCTATTTTATTTTATCTGTTGATCGCGGCGGGAACTTGTGTGATGGCATGGCAGGTGCAGCCATTACAGGCAGGTGAACCGGTGTGGGTGCACGGGCACAGGAACGGGAAGAGTTTTTGCAACAGGCTGTTGACTGCCGGGATTTTTTGGATCCTGTTTTGTGTGATGGCACTGCGGTTTGACATTGGAAATGATTACAGGCAGTATACACAGACTGCTCATGAGGCTTATGTGGGCGGATATGTCGTGACGGAGGCAGGGTTTAACTGGCTTGTGAGACTGTTGTACGGGATCGCAGGCGGCGAGTATTATGAACTGATGTTTGCTGTATTTGCCTTTGTTACACTGTTATTTTTCTTAAAGGCATTTATGAGGCAGAGTGTCAGTTTTCCGCAGACCTTTTTCCTGTTCATGACGATGGGACTGTATTTTCAGACGTTCAACACTGTCCGATACTATCTGGCACTTTCGATCGCACTGTATTGTATGAAGTATGTGCTCGATAGGGACTATCTAAAATTTGTGTTCTGGATCTGCATAGCGGCGCTGTTTCACAAATCCGTTTTGCTGGTGCTGCCTTTGTACTGGATCGCTTCAATGGAGTGGAAAAGGTGGCAGATCGTGGCAGGACTGGCTGTGAGTGCGGTCTGTTTTCTGGGGAAGGGACTGGTCTTAAAGCTTGCGCTGGTACTTTATCCGTCCTACAAAAATACAATATATCTTGAAGGGGGCGGCAATCTGCCGAGCACACTGCGCATTCTGGCAGTGCTTTTCCTGTATGTGTGGTTTATCTATACATATGGGCATGGCGGCGGGCAGACAGGTCAGCATGATCTGACGGGTATCCATCGTGCGGGTGACATGTTCATGCATTGGGGGGAGCCAGCCGATGCACTGCGAGAACAAAAGTGGTTTCGGGAGCTTCGGTTTTATGGCCAGCTGAATGTGCTGGCGCTGGTGACAGGGACATTTTTTTCCTTTCTGCCTGTTGTGACACGTATTTCCTACTATTTTGCTGTTTCCCAGTTGTTTATGATCCCGCTGATCCTGCAAAATATAAAGGAACAAAGGACTCGCAGAAAAGTTGCGGGGATCATTTTTACAGTGTGTATTCTGTACTTTGCAGTGTTTTTGCTGCAGGCACATCAGGACGGTGTGAAACTCCTGCCGTATCGAAGCTGGCTGTTTGAGACGGAGCGGTATATTTACAAGTAGATAAGAACATATATTTGCCAAAGGGCGAAATGGACAAAAGCAGTGGAAGTCAAGCCGGGGAGGTGATGCAGGAATATGGAACGGGATATCATGTACAGTGTTATCATTGTCTGTCTAAATGCAGGACAAAGGCTGTATGAGACTTTGAACAGTGTGTTGCAGCAGAGTTATACAAATTTTGAGGTGATCGTAAAAGATGGCGGTTCATCGGACGGTTCGGTTGAGAAACTTAAAGATCTGTGCAGGGATGATCGCGTCAGGGTGTACGCCCGGAAAGATAACGGTATCTATGATGCGATGAATCAGGCGGTAAAGCTGGCAAAGGGAGAATATTTTCTGTTCTTGAATACTGGGGACAGCCTTTATGATAACAAGGTTCTGGAACAGATAACGGATGTAATATATAAGCGTGGAGATGTGGACATCATCTATGGGAACATGTATCATAAAGCTTTGGATACAGTGATCTGCGCGTCGCCGGAGATCAACGATTTCACCTGTTATAGAAATGTGCCCTGTCATCAGACCTGCTTTTACCGGCGCACACTGTTTGAGAGCAGGGGCTACCGCACGGAGTATACGGTGCGGGCGGACTACGAGCATTTTCTGTGGTGCTATTATGACAGGAAAGCTGCGATCTCGTATGTGCCCGTTGTGGTCGCGTCGTACGAGGGCGGCGGGTACTCGGAGACAAAGGAGAACCAGAAGCGCTCGAGACAGCAGCACCGGGAGATCGTGCTCCGCTATATGGGAAAGAAGAAAGCGGACAGATATCGCCTGATCATGGTGCTGACGCTGGCGCCGCTGCGCAGCGCTGTCGCGGATAACAGGTATCTGTCGGGCGCATATAATGGTATGAAGACGGCATTATACAAGCTGAGGAACGGACGGGGCTGAGTGGCATCGGCTGCATCGCAGTTTCTGGGAATCGGGGAATTATCGTCGGGATGGAGGGAATCATATGAGGGTTTTGTGGCTGTGCAATATCATGCTCCCGTTTATCGCAAAGAGTCTGGGGCAGAAGATCGTGATCAAGGAGGGGTGGCTCTCCGGGCTTGCCAGCAAGCTGATGACAAATCAGGAGAGAAATGACGTGACACTTGCCATCTGCTTTCCGGAATCGGAGAGCCGCATGTTTGTGAAGGGCGACACCGCGCTGTTTGTCAAGGATAAGGCACAGGGGATCGACTACTATATTTTTCGGGAGGACACCGCGCACCCGGAGAATTACGACGCCGGCATGGAGGAGAGTCTCGGCGCGGTGATCCGGGATTTCGGACCGGATATCATCCACATATTCGGGACAGAATATCCGCATACGCTCGCCTGTGTGAAGGCGTTCCGCCGCCCGGCGCGGACGCTGGTCGGCATACAGGGTCTGTGCAGCTCGATCGCGGAGGTGTACATGGCGGATCTCCCCTACTCGGTGCAGAAGAAAAAGACGTTCCGCGATATGTTGAAGAAAGACGGACTGTTTGACCAGCAGGCGAAGTTTGCAAAGCGCGGTACATACGAGAAGGAGGCGCTCTCGCTGGTCGGTCATGTCACCGGGCGGACAGACTTTGACAGGGAGATGACGAAGGTGTACGCGCCCGATGCAAAGTACCATTTTATGAACGAGACGCTGCGGACGGATTTCTATAACGGGGAGTGGAAGATCGACCAGATCGAGCGGCACTCCATATTTTTGAGCCAGGGAAATTATCCGATCAAGGGACTGCACTACGTGCTCGACATCCTGCCGGAGCTTGTGGAGGAGTTTGAGGAGACGGTCGTCTATGTGGCGGGGGATGTCATCACGGCAAACGACAGCATCAAGGATAAGATCAAACTCTCGGGGTACGGCAAATTCCTGCTCGACCGGATCAGGAAAAGCAGGATGCAGGATCATGTCAGATTTGTGGGGAGACTGCAGGCGGACAAAATGTGCGCGCGCTATTTGAAAGCACATGTATTTTTATGTCCCTCCGCCATCGAAAATTCCCCGAATTCTGTCGGGGAGGCGATGCTTCTGGGCGTCCCGGTGGTGGCGGCAAATGTGGGCGGCGTGCACAATCTGGTCAATGACGGGAAGGACGGATTCCTCTATCCGAAGGATAAGCCGAAGCGGATGAAGGATTCGATCCTGCGCATCTTTGAGGATGACAAACTTGCGCTGTCGCTGTCCTCCAACGCGCGGACGCACGCGCTTAGAACACATGATCCGGATACAAATTACAGGAGGCTTTTGGATATCTATCATGAAATTAACCATTGTATCTAACTATATCAATCATCACCAGATACCGATGTCGGATGCGCTGTACCGAAAGCTCGGCGCGGATTTTGCCTTTATACAGACCTCCCGGATGGAGGAGGAGCGGATCAGGATGGGGTGGGAGAGTGAGGTTTCGTCGATCCCCTATCTAAAGCTGTATTACGAGGAGCAGGAGCGCTGTGCGCGGCTGCTTTTGGACAGCGACATCGTGGTGTTTGGCGGGGTTGAGGATGAGCGCTACATCAAACCGCGGCTGAATGCGGGAAAGATCGTCATCCGGGCGAGCGAGCGGCTCTATCGGGAGGGACAGTGGAAATCGATCTCCCCGCGCGGCAGGAAGAAAAAGTATGAGGATCACACGCGGTATGCGGCTGCACCGGTGTACCTGCTGTGTCATGGCGCCTACGTGGCGTCTGATTTTGACATCGTACATGCATATCCCGGCAAGAAATACGTGTGGGGATATTTTCCGGCGGTCAATACGTATGACCTTGACACCCTCTTTTTCCGAAAACTGCACTATGACCAGGGCGGCAGACCCGAAGTCCGGATCCTGTGGGCAGGGCGTTTTCTGAAATTAAAGCACCCGGAGTATGCCGTGAGGGCGGCGAGATATCTGCAGCGGCTGCAGATATCGTTTCATCTGGATATGGTGGGCGGCGGTGAGCTGGAAGGACAGCTGAGAAAACTGGTTCAAAAATGGCAGCTGGAGCAGAAAGTCACGTTCCACGGCTTCCAGCCGCCGCAGAATGTGCGCAGGTTTATGGAGGAGTCCGACATCTTTCTGTTTACCAGCAACCATCTCGAGGGCTGGGGGGCAGTCCTGAACGAGTCCATGAACAGCGCGTGTGCGGTCGTGGCGGGGAGCGGGATCGGGGCGGTCCCGTTTCTGATCCGGCATGGTCAGAATGGGCTGGTATACAGAAACGAGCATTACAGGGAATTTAGAGAACAGGTGTTATTGCTATGTGAAGATGCAGCGCTGCGCCGGACGCTCGGCGTCAACGCTTATCAGACAATGATTGGGGAGTGGAATCCCACAGAGGCGGCGGACAGGCTGTACCGGTTCTGCGTGGGCTTGCTGAACGGGAAGGCGAGACCGGAGAAGGAGGGACCGCTGAGCAGGGCGCCGCTGATTGCGCCGAGGGATGGATACGCGTACGCTAGGATTTCGAGTCGGCAAGGATCCTGGCAGTGATCTCTTCGAGATCGGCGTGCAGGTCAAGACCGATCTCGTTGGGACAGTAGATATAGTCGGAAACATTGTGCAATCCAGTCTCGACTGCCAGCACCTCCAGAAAATATTCGCTGACAGCTTCCAGTTCTTTTGCTGGAACATCGAAATCAAGTTTATAGATCCTCTGGATCAGTTCTGTGATCTGTGCGTCTGTCATGCCGGTCTTTGCGGGCGGCTGGAACAGGGCACTGTAGGCAACAGTCTCCAGGCTGGTGTAGGACCAGTACGCGTTGTAATCCTTGATACAGAGATTTTCATTTCCGGTGATCTCGCACAACTGCTTTTGCAGGGTGTCGAGTTCTTTTGCTGCCTCAGCATCGCTGTCGCAATCCTTTTCCTCCATCAGACTGGCGGCAGCTTCGATGATCTTCATTACTTCCGAGAGCTTTGAGCTGTCTATTTCGGGATAGTTCATGGTGATTCCTCCTTTTTCGAGAGTGCATATAAAATATTGTTTCGAAAGTGCTGTATTTATTATAGGGTAATCAGCATAGAAATGCAATAATAAGATAACTGAATAGTACAAAATTCATATTGTGATTATTTGGAATATGGCATATACTAAAAAGTACGAGGTTGTGATCTTCACCAATCTTTTGGACAGTTATGACCGCTTGATCGCTTTTGCTTTCGCACAGTCATTCCGTTGAGTGCGGCGGCAACTGCGACTGTCGGACCGACTTCTGTTTATGTACAAGGGCATCCGCAGGAAGCGCGTCAGCAAAAGGTGATGTTGCCTGCCAAAGATACCACCCAAGTCACCACCCAAGATACCACCCAAGTCATGGCGAACCGAATGAATGCACTGATTGAATTCTGTGCTGAGCCGAGAAGTAAAAGGGAGATGGGCACCGCTGTTGGGGGCAGGAAGGATCAGGATGACGATACCTGACAAGCCAAACAGCCGGAACCAGCGGTATGTAAAAGTATAGAAACTGTCAGGAAATACCATCGGAGGGAAACATTTTCGGAATGAGAAGAGCGAAGAAAAAAAAGACCAGGAGCAGGATCTATGTCTGCCACACGTTTTATCATGTATATGTCGCAGTCTTGAAAGAGATGAAGCTCGCAAGGGATCTGCCGGCTGGAAAATATAAAAAAGCGGATATCGCGCTGAGCTCCATTTCCACCGACTTTGAGCATCTCGGGGACAGGCTTGCCAAAACGGGGATCTTTCATGCGGTCCTCGCACTTGATGAGAAGCGCGAGGACTTTTTCCCGGAGCTTGCAAAGTACAGGAAAAATTACAGCAATATCCTCAAACATATGGTAAACCGCATGATCTTTACCAAAAAGCTCGCAAAGTGCGAGATCCCGTACCTGAGCGTGATCGACTTTGCGGCGTACGAGGACATCTATGTATTCTGTGACAGCGATCCTGTAGGGTACTATCTGAATTATAAGCATATATATTATCACGCGGTGGAGGATGGGCTCGACTGTCTCAAGAATCTCGACGATGCCTATGTCGCAAATCACGGGCATTTCAAGCTGAAAACGCTGTTCTCGCGCATGAACCTCATCTTCATCATGAACGGCTGGGGAAAATACTGCATCGACATGGAGATCAACGACAGGAGCGTGGTGCCGACCGACTGCCCGCGCTTTGTCGAGGTGCCGAGAAAGCCGCTGGAGCGGGCGCTGACATCAGAGCAGAAGCGGCTGATGATCCAGGCGTTCATCGAGGATGCGGACGAGTTGACCAGGCAGCTTGCGCCGTCGTATGCGGGCGAGGAGTTTGCGTGTTTTCTGACGGAACCGCATCCGGTCGACGTGGAGGCGCGGAAACGTGTCTGCCTGGACGTGATCGAGCGATACTGTGAGGGCTGCCGTGTCCTGATCAAGCCGCACCCGCGGGATGGGATCGACTACGGTGCGCTCTGCCCTGATGCAGTCGTGCTCCACGGGCGTTTTCCCGTGGAGGTGCTCAACTTTTTTGAGGGGCTCCACATCAAGCGCGCAGTGTCGATCGTCACCACGGCGATGAACAACATGGATTTTGTGGAGGAGAAACTGAATCTTGGCGCATCGTTCTGGGACGCTTACGAGGATCCCGAGAAACATGCGTACAACAGGAAGGCGGGGCTTTCGCTCGCGGACAAATAGCGGATCAGCTGACGGCGAAGTTAATCCCGGAAAGAGAATATGAAAGGGTGACAGGTATGCAGTTTTCATGGCTGGAGGGAGTCAGTAAGAAATGGAGAGGGATCCTTGTGATCGGCAGGACGATCGAGCGCGACGGGAAAAGATACCACATCGTCGGCATGACGATGGAGGAAGCGGCAGCGCTCTATATCCTGGAGCCCTCCGAGGAGCGGAAGAAGCGCGATCCGAAAAAGAAGCGCACGCAGCGGATGATCCTGAGGGAGCAGGAGACCGAGAGTTACAGTTACATGCAGTGCCGCGAATTTAAGATCGGCAGCAGGAAGATGTGTACACAGAGCGCGTGCGCAGGTGATCTGATCCCGGAAAATTATGAGGAGATCAAACTGTTCCTGGATATGATGGATGCGGGCTGGCAGGTTCCGGCGTGGCTCAGGGAGACGGACTGGCGTCTTCTTCGGCTGGTTAAGCTGACATTCGCGGATGTCAAGCGCCTTCCCGGATATTCGCCGGATATGCCGATCACGATCAGGCACGATCCAGCACCGAGAAAACACCTGCTGACCAGGGCAAAACCGCTCACGCTGGAAGTCGGAAAGCCGATGTCCTTTCGATTTACGGCGCATGACGGCTCAAAAGTGCAGTGCCACATCAATCAGGTCACGCTGGTCGATGTGTGGGCGGAGGCAAGGAAATCGTTTGGAGATGAAGAACTGAGAAAACGCTTTACGGAGGAACAGCTGCGGGAGATGGAGAACAGTTACTATCAGGTATTGCGCCAGAACTGTCCCGAGGGTATGTGTTATGTGGGCATCGAGTACGAGTGCAGCAAGGATATCAGCCTGCAGTTTTATGAGAGGGCGTTTCTCGATTCCTATCCCGAAAGCCGCAGTGGAAGCGCCACATTTTTTGTGATGTCGGTGAAGCCGGACAAAAAGACAGGGAGCCATGGCCTTGCGCTGAGAGGAACCGGCATAGCGGTCCCCGTCCCGCCGGATACCACGGCAGTGTCGGTGGAACTGCTTTTTTATATGGAAAGGACAGAGGCGTGGGAGGAGGTCATTGACGGTTAAAGTGAGTTTATGCGAAATAAGTTTTGCCCGGGTTGTGTTTATGGAAAATATGACATATACTATAATTTAAGACAGAAGAATAAGAAGGGATGGAGTACGCGTGCTTAAAATATTGAAGAAGATCAACATACTGATGGATCATAAGCAGAAAGGCGCTATGGCACGTCTGTTCGTGATGATGGTAGTGTCCGCGGGGCTTGAAACGGGCGCGGTGATGATGGTGATGGCTGTGGTACAGCTGATCCTGGATCCGGTTGCGCTGGAGCAGGGGGAAAAATATCAGCTGATATGCAGAATTTTCCACTTGCAGAGTACGGTACAGTTCTCCGTGCTTGCGATACTGTTCCTGATCGTGCTGTATGTAGCCAAAAATGCGTTTCAGTTTTTGCTGCAGAGGAATCTGTACTGTTTTGTGTACAGTAACCAGTTCAAGACAGCATCAAGTCTGATGAAGAACTTTGTCCGGCGCGAATATGAGTATTATCTAAATGCGGAAACATCTGTTATTCAAAGAAGCATCACGGCGGATGTCAGCAATATGTATGCGCTGATCATGTCTGTCCTGCAGATCGCATCGGAGGCGATCGTCGCTGTGTTCCTCGTGGGGGCACTCTTTGTGCAGGATCCGGTGATGACGGTAGTGATCGCGGTGCTTCTGGTCGTGACGCTGGTGGTCATCAAAAATATCATCAAGCCGGTCATGAACCGCACCGGCAAGGAGAACCAGGATTTCGGCGCGTCCATGTTCGCGTGGATCTCACAGACCGTGCAGGGGATCAAGGAGATCAAGGTCGCAGGGCGCGAGCAGTATTTTATCGGTGAGTACTGCAAGGTCGGCGAGGGGTATGTGAAAGCGATGGAACGGTTCAGCCTGTTCAATAACACGCCGAAGCTTTTGATCGAGACGGTGTGTATGGCAGGACTGCTCGGATATATCCTGGTGCTGATCGTGTCCGGCGCGAACGTATCTGACATGGTCTCGCTGTTTGCGGCATTCGGGATCGCGGCGATGCGCCTGCTGCCCGCGGCGAGCCGCATCAACAACCAGCTGACGAGCATGGCGTTCAACGAGCCTTTTTTCTTCAATGTGAGCGACAATCTGGTCGAGGAGACGGACGAGGAGCACACCGATATCTCCTATGCGGTGGTCGCGAAGGAGAAGCTGCCTGTCACGCGGGAGGTAAAGCTGTCGGACATCACGTACCACTATCCCAATGCGGACAAGCTGATCTTTGACCATGCGACAGTCTCCTTTCCGATCGGCAAGTCGATCGGCATCGTGGGGACGAGCGGCGCCGGAAAGACGACGATCATTGATATCTTATTAGGGCTCTTGAAGCTGCAGGGGGGCAGTGTGCTTGCAGATGACGTGAACATACAGGAGCATTACAGGGAGTGGCTCGCCAATGTGGGCTACATACCACAGATGATCTTTTTGCTGGATGCGGATATTCGAAAAAATGTTGCATTTGGCGTTCCGGAGGATGAGATCGATGACGAGAAGCTCTGGTATGCCCTGCAGGAGGCGCAGCTTGACGCGTTTGTAAAGACCCTGCCGGAGGGTGTGAACACAGGGATCGGTGAGCGCGGGATCAGGCTTTCCGGCGGACAGAGACAGAGAATCGGTATTGCCAGGGCACTTTACAACGATCCTGAATTGCTGATACTCGACGAGGCAACCTCAGCGCTGGATAATGACACGGAGGCGGCGATCATGGAGTCCATCAACAGGCTGCACGGAAAGAAAACGCTTGTTATTATAGCGCACAGGTTACAGACGATCGAGAAATGTGATATGGTGTTCAGGGTGGAAAACGGTAAGATTGAAAGGGATCGATGACAAAAGAGGAGGTAGGTTATGAAGCTAAGTATAATAGTACCTGTTTACAATATGGCAGCAGATGATAAGCTTAGGTTTTGTCTTGATTCTCTGATCAATCAGACGATCGCGGACTATGAGATCATAGCGGTCGATGATGCCTCGACGGACGAATCCCTGGAGATCCTCAGGGAGTATGAATCAAAATATCCGTGGAAATTTAAAGCCCTACAGTCCTATGAAAATGTAAGACAAGGCGGTGCGCGCAACAAAGGGCTTGATATCGCGCGCGGTACATGGATCGGATTTGTCGACTCTGATGACTGGGTGGCTCCCGAGATGTATGAGAAGCTGATCAGGAAAGCGGAGCAGACAGGAGCGGACGTCGTCGGGTGCGATTACTGCATGGTGGACACACACACCATGAATGTCGGCAGGCTCATGCCGAACAACACGGCAGACCAGACAGGGGTGCTTGAACATGAGCGCTACAAGAAGCTTGTCATGAATCCGGGGAGCATGGTGATCAAAGTGTATCTCAAGGCGGTGATCGATGCGTATGATCTGAGATTTCCAGAAAAGTCCTTTTATGAGGACAATTGCGCCTCACCGATATGGATGCTGCATTTTACACACTTTGAGAAAGTCGAGGAGCCGTTTTACTACTATTATCAGCACGACGCCTCCACAGTGCATGAGATCAGTGTGGAGAAATGCGAGGACCGGCTTGCCATGGGGAAGCGGATGATCGAGGAGGCGCGCAGATATGGGATCTACAAGCCCTACAGACACGAATTTGAGTTTGCTTTTTCAAAGGTCTATTATATGAACACACTTTTTTCATATATGCTCGGGGTCAAGAAGCCGAGATTAAAGTTCCTAAAGAAGATCGCTGACGGGATCAGACAGGAGTTTCCGGAATTTCAGGACAATATTTATTACCAGAAAACGTTTGACGAGGAACAGAAGCGGCTTGCAGCGATGCATATGCAGTCGCCCCTCAAATTCAAGATCTATTTTCAGCTGCTCTATTTTTACCGCAATAAGATCCGCCGCGGCGCCGCAAACGCATAGTGTAGTTGCTTGATGCCAGGCAGTGCGGCTGTTGCCTGCGGGGAAATGAGGCATCAGGTTTTGCGTATAATTGCAGGGATTTTTACAATAATAAAAAACAAAGATTTTGACGTTTTTTTTATAATGTGGTAATATATGCTATATAATTTGTCAGTTGGACTTTTGATAGGGAGGTTTCATAATGTTGTTGGATGATAAAACGATACTGATCACAGGCGGCACTGGTTCTTTTGGAAGGTGCTTTGCGGAGTATGTGCTCACACGCTACAACCCGAGGAAGATCATCATTTATTCGCGGGATGAGTACAAGCAGTGGGTCATGGCAAATGATTTTGCACAGCACAAGGACAAGCTGCGCTTTTTTATCGGCGATGTGCGCGATTATGAGCGCATGAAGAGAGCGTTTGAGAACGTTGATTATGTGATCCACGCCGCGGCGTTGAAACAGGTGCCCGCATGTGAGTACAATCCGAACGAAGCGATCAAGACAAACGTCAATGGTGCCCAGAATGTGATCGACGCAGCGCTGAACACAGGTGTCAGCAAGGTGGTGGCGCTGTCCACGGACAAGGCAGTCAATCCGGTGAATCTGTACGGAGGCACGAAGCTTGTATCGGACAAACTGTTTGTTGCTGCCAATGCGTATTGCGGAATGAAAGATCTGAATTTTTCCATTGTGAGATATGGAAATGTGGCGGGGAGCCGCGGATCGATCATCCCGCTTTTCCAGAAGCTGATCAGCGAGGGCGCCAGCGAGCTTCCGATCACGGACTATCGCATGACGCGGTTCTGGATCAGCCTGACACATGGGGTAGAGCTTGTGATCAAGGCGCTCGAGGAGGCGAAGGGCGGCGAGACCTTTATCAGCAGGATGCCTTCGTTTAAGATCACGGACCTTGCGGAAGCGATGGCGCCTGGCATGAAGACGGTGGAAATCGGTATCCGCGCGGGCGAGAAGCTTCACGAGATGCTGATCGCGGCGGAGGATTCGATGACGACCTACGAGTATGAAAAGAATTTTATCATCTATCCGCAGATGTTCTGGCAGGAGTCCAAGCGTCCGAACCCGAGCGGTAAGAAAGTGGAGGACGGATTTTATTATTCGTCGGGAAACAATACAGAATGGCTTTCTGTGGAGCAGATCCGGGAGCTTCTAAAGACGGATCTGTGCGAATGATCATCTAGATCAGAGAACCCGCCGAAGCGGGCGGATGGGGGAGAGGCTCTTATGGAAAAACCAGCGATTGCCGGAGGTTCTCCGGTCAGGGATACGAAACTTTATTACGGGCATCAGTATGTTGACCAGGCGGACGTGAAAGCTGTGGAGGAAGTGCTCACCAGCGATTATCTCACATGTGGTCCCAAGGTTGTGGAACTTGAAAAAAAGCTCTGTGAGCTCACGGGGGCAAAGTATGCAGTAGCTGTGAGCAACGGCACAGCTGCGCTCCATATAGCGGCCATGGCAGCCGGTGTCGGTGAGGGGGATGAGCTGATCACAACACCGATCACGTTTGCCGCATCTGCAAACTGTGCGCTCTACTGCGGCGGCAGACCGGTTTTTGCGGACATCGATCCGCATACTTACAATATCGATCCGGGGAGTGTGCAGGAGAAGATCACAGACCGTACCAGGGCTGTCGTGGCAGTAGATTTCACTGGACAGGCAGTGCGGCTGGAGGAGCTGCTTGACATCTGCCATAAGAAGGGGATCGTATTGATAGAAGATGGGGCGCACTCCATCGGAACCAAATATAAGGGAAAGCCCGTTGGAAGTATAGCGGACATCACGACATTCAGCTTTCATCCGGTCAAGACAGTGACGGGCGGGGAGGGCGGTGCGGTGCTCACGGACCGCAGGGACCTGTACGAAAAACTTCTGCTCTACCGCGCCCACGGTATCACAAAGGACGAGGCTTTTTATGAGAACGAGAGTCATGGTCCATGGTACCATGAACAGATCGGCTTAGGATATAATTACAGGATCACGGATATTCAGTGTGCGCTGATCCTGAGCCAGATGGACAAACTTTCGCAGTTTGCGGTGAGGCGCAGGGAGATCGTGAAGCGCTATGACGCAGCGTTTTCGCAGATTCCGCAGCTCTCTGTGCAGCAGGAGATCCCAGAGTCCGACACAACGAGGCATCTCTACATACTGCGGCTCAGACCGGAGATGCTGACGATCGACCGCAAGGGTTTTTTTGAGGCGATGGCAGCTGAGAACATCTGTTGCAATGTACACTATATTCCGGTGTACTGGCATCCGTATTACGAAAAGCTCGGATATCAAAAAGGACTCTGTCCCAATGCGGAAAAACTCTATGGGGAAATGATGAGTCTGCCGCTCTACTACTCCCTGACAGACCAGGATGTCGACGATGTGATCAGGGCAGTCAGGAAACTTGTGGATTATTATAAGAAATCTCGGTAAGGCTTTTGGGAAATTGGTATGTAAAGGAGTTTGGCATGAAGAGCATAGTAGTCATAACGGCGAGGGGCGGCAGCAAACGGATTCCGCGCAAGAATATCAAGCCGTTTCTGGGAAGACCGATCCTCGAGTACAGTATTGAGGCGGCGCTGGGGGCAGACCTGTTTGACGAGGTCATGGTGTCGACAGATGACAGGGAGATTGCGCAGGTGGCAGAAAAGGCGGGGGCGAAGGTGCCTTTTTTCAGAAGCGAGCGCACGTCCAATGATTTTGCCACGACAGCAGATGTGATCGAGGAGGTCCTTGATGCTTATGAGCGGGCTGGAAGGGAGTTTGATACGGTATGCTGTATCTATCCCACAGCGCCTTTTGTGACGGCGGACGCCATCAGGAAAGCAATGCTGCTGCTGGGGCAGGAACAGGCGGACTGTGTGATCCCTGTGGTCAAATTTTCGTTTCCGCCGCAGAGAGGTGTCGTGGTCAGGGATGGAAGGCTCTCGCCGAAGTGGCCGGAAAATATGGCAAAGCGCTCCCAGGATCTAGAGCCGCTCTACCATGATTGTGGTCAGTTTTACTGTCTGAACGTGGAGCAGTTTAAGCGGCAGAAGACAGTCTGGATGGAGAATGCAGCGGCGTTCATACAGGATGAAAAGTATGTGCAGGATATCGATACGCTGGAGGATTGGGAGATCGCAGAAATGAAATACCGGATTTTGAAATCAGATCAATAGGAGGTGAGACCATGGCAGGTTCTTTTCAGATTCATGGCAGATCAGTAGGGGACGGCAGCCCTGCCTATATCATAGCAGAGATGTCAGGCAATCATGCCGGGAGCATTGAACGTGCGCTGGAACTGATCCACGCGGCGAAGGAAGCGGGGGCGGATTGTATTAAGATACAGACATACACGCCGGACACGATGACGATCGACTGCCGCAATCAATATTTTCAGATCGAAAAGGGCACATGGGAGGGGGATAATCTATACTCCCTGTATCAGAAAGCGTATACGCCGTGGGAGTGGCAGGAAGAGCTGCGTGACGAGGCAGCGAAGGTGGGGATAGACTTTCTGTCAACGCCATTTGACAAGACATCCGTCGACTTTCTGGAGGGACTCGGCGTAGGTTTTTACAAGATTGCCTCTTTTGAACTGGTGGACATCCCGCTGCTGGAATACATTGCCTCCAAGAATAAGCCGATCATCATGTCGACAGCGATGGGGACGCTCGAGGAGATCAATGAGGCAGTTGCGGCGATCTATAACACTGGAAACAGGCAGCTGGCATTGATGAAGTGTTCAAGTGCCTATCCGGCAAAGAGTGAGGAGATGAACCTCTGTACGATCCGTGATCTGAAAGCGCGCTTTGATATCCCGGTAGGGCTGTCGGACCATTCGATGGGATCTTTCAGCGCTGCGACTGCGGTTGCCCTGGGAGCGAACATCATCGAAAAGCATTTCTGTATCAGCCGGGCAGTGAAGAATCCCGATTCAGGTTTTTCGATGGAGCCGGAGGAGTTCCGGGAGATGGTCTGCCAGGTGCGCGAGGTGGAGAAGGCTATGGGGAAAGTGTACTATGGCGTTACAGAGCAGGAGGAGAGCAATGCCGTTTTTCGCCGCTCCCTGTTTGTCGTGAAGGATATTGAGGCGGGTGGAGTGTTTACGCCGGACAATATCAGGAGCATCCGTCCGGCGTACGGATTGAAACCAAAGTACTACAAAGAGGTGCTCGGCAAAACTGCAAAGCGCGAACTGAAGCGTGGGACACCGCTTACATTTGACGATATTGAGGGCATGGAGGCACGTGGATCATGAGTTTGCAATTGAGAAAGGCGGATCATGCGGATATGGATCTGCTTTTTGAATGGGCAAATGAGGCTTCGGTCCGTGCCAATGCTTTTCACACGGAAAAGATTCCCTATGAAGACCATGTGAGATGGTTTGAGTCAATGATGGCAGACGTGGAGACATACCAATATATCCTTTGTGAGAGTGAGAAGCCGGTCGGACAGATCCGGCTCAATGTCGAGGGCTGTGAGGCAAAGATCGATTACAGTGTTGCGGCCTGCGAGCGAGGAAAGGGATATGGCAGTCAAATGCTTTGGATGATACAGGGGCAGCTTGCAGCGGATCAGATACTGTACATCAAAAGACTGGTTGGGCAGGTAAAGTATCAAAATCACGCTTCTGCCAGGGCTTTTGAAAGAAATGGTTTTCTCAAAAAACAATTGCCGGAATATATACTGTACGAGAAAAATATAGAATGATTAAATAAAAGGTGTTATTGAATGAAGATTATTGTCGCAACAGTCAAATCGTGGAATATTGAGCGGGCGGAGGAGCTGCAGAGAAAGTATGAGGGTATACACGAGATTGTTATTTATACAAACAAGGAAGGATTTTCGCTGAAAAACATCTGTGATTTTCAGCCTGATTACATTTTTCTGCCGCACTGGTCCTATATCATACCGCGTGAGATCACGGACAACTGGGAGTGCGTGGTCTTTCACATGACGGATCTGCCCTATGGGCGCGGTGGAAGTCCACTGCAGAATCTGATCGTGCGCGGGCATAAGGAGACAAAGATTTCTGCGATCAGAGTGACGGAGCAACTCGATGGCGGCCCTGTCTATATGAAGCATGTGTTATCCCTGGAGGGAAGTGCACAGGAAATTTTCGTTCGCTGTTCGGACATTATCTTTCGGGAAATGATGCCACAGTTTCTTGACGGGGGCGGACAAAAAATAACGCCTGTGCCACAGGAGGGAGAACCGGTGATATTTAAGCGCAGAAGACCGGAAGATGGTCGTATAACAGCTGATATGAAAATAGATCAGATCTACGACTATATCAGAATGCTCGACGCGGAGGGATATCCCAGGGCATTTATAGAGTTTGGCGACTACAGGCTGGAATTTGAGTGCGCAGAATATCTGAGCGGCGAGGACAGGAGTGAGAGGAATGAAAGACAACTCTCGGCAAGAGTCATTTTCCGTGAGGTGTCAGATGGGTCACAGCCATAGCAGTGGCGTGGGATCTGGAAGAGATAGGGAGGGATGTAGATGAAAACAATCTTGGTGGTGGCGGCGCATCCGGACGATGAGATTCTCGGCGTCGGCGGAACAGCGGCGCGGCATGTGGCGGAGGGCGATGCTGTCTATGCGCTGATCTTGGGGGAGGGGCAGACTTCGCGCGGCGCCCATCGGGAGGATACAGGCAGGGAGGTCGTGGATGAGCTTCACAAGAACACTTTGGAGAGCGCTGAGGTGATCGGTTTCAGGGACGTGTTTTTTGCAGATTTTCCAGACAACCGTTTTGATCATGTGGATCTGCTCGACATTGTAAAAGCAGTGGAGCAGAGAATCCAGGAACTGCAGCCGCAGATCGTCTACACACACTACAGCGGTGATCTCAATGTAGACCACCAGTATACAGCGCGCGCAGTGCTCACGGCTGCAAGACCGATCGGCAGCTGCAGTGTGGAGGAGATCTATGCGTTTGAGACGCTCTCCTCAACGGAATGGAATTTTGACTATAGCGCACAGCCTGCATTCTGTCCCAATGTGTTTGTGGATATCGCAGGTTATTATCAGCAGAAGGAGCAGGCGATGAACTGCTATGTCTCGGAGCTGTGTGTGTTCCCTCACCCGAGGAGCCTTGCCGGGATGGACGTGCTGTCGAGGACGCGCGGCATGGCGGCGGGCATGGAGCGCGCGGAGGCGTTTATGCTGATACGCAAAACGATAAGACGGAAGTAGAGGTTTGAGATGTTATATATTCGTGCAGATGGCAGCAAAGAGATCGGCATGGGGCATGTGATGCGCTGTCTCTCTGTTGCGGAAGCAGTGGCGGATATCGATCCTGTATATCCGCCTGTTTTTATCACGGCAGATGCGGGATGCCGGGCAATGATCGAGGAGAGGGGATTTCGCGTTATTGTGCTGGGGACAGACTACAGGGACATGATGGGGGAGCTTCCTTTGCTGAGAGAGGTGCTGCTGGGAGGACCGTGCAGTGCAGGTGCGATGCTGCTTGTGGACAGCTATCAGGTCAGCAGGGAGTATTATCTTGCGCTCAGATCGTTTGTGAGAGTGGCATGCTTTGAGGACATGGGGGAAGCTTACCCCGTTGATCTGTTGATCAATTACAATATCTATGCGCCGGCGCTTGAGTCACGATATCAAGAGCGGGATCCGCAGAGCTGCATCGAGGATCGATATCCCCAAAGAGTGCTGCTTGGGACGGAGTACATGCCGCTTCGCAAAGCATTTCAGGGGGCGGCGGAATATGTGGTCCAAGATAAAGTAACAAATGTTATAATAACAACAGGCGGAAGCGATCCCTTCTTTGCGGCAGGGGCTTTTGCGGATGTTTTGTGCGATGATGAAATGATCGTGGAACAGGGCATACATCTGCATGTCATCAGCGGACCGTTTAACCGGTTTGCAGACGAGTTGAAGCGCAGATACCAGTGCGGTGAGATGATGCAATGGCATGACCACACAATCGCACACTCCGGCGGGAGCAAAGTGCCAATAACGATCCATGAGAGTGTGAAGGATATGCGCAGCCTGCTCCTGCAGAGCGATGTGGTCATCACAGCGACGGGGAGCACGATCTATGAGGTCAGCGCCCTTGGGGTTCCGATGATCGTGTTTTATTTTGCCGAGAACCAGCGGCAGGGGGCGGAGGCGCTGGGGGCGCTCACGGACATTGTCAATGCAGGGTGTTTTGCCGCGGAGCATGACGCGGTGGCAGACAGGGTGAAGGAGGCGCTGAAACGCTGTATTATGGATAATGATTACAGGCAGCTCCTGCACAGACAGGAAAAGGGGCTGGTCGACGGAAAAGGGGCGCACCGCATTGCAGAACGATTGACAAAACTGTATCGGGAACAGGCGAGATAAAACAGCAACGGAAATGAGGTAAGATGATGGCTTCGGGAAAAAAGAGACAATTGAACTACGAGCTGCTGCGCGTCATAGCGATGCTGATGATCGTGTGTCTGCACTATCTGAGCAAAGGCGGACTGCTCGGCGATCCGGCAAGGACGGACATGACTATGACGGGATACGCGGTGTGGCTGGTGGAGGCATTCTGTCTGGTGGCAGTCAATGTATATGTGCTCATCAGCGGATATTTCGGCGTGGATTCGCGGGAGCACCTGCCGGGCGGAGCCGCGATCACATTTGGCGGCGTGTTGCGCAGACCGGTCAGAATATGGAAACAGGTGTTCTTCTACTCGATGCTCTTTGGCTGCGGTGCGATCGTGATCGGCGTGCAGGAGTTTGATCTCTACCGGTTTTTTTCTTATTGTTTTCCGCTGGTGACAGAGCACTATTGGTTTGCCACCTGCTATGTCGTTTTATGCTTGCTGATGCCGTTTCTGAATGTGGGGATCTCCTATCTGGAGCAGAGGCAGACCGGGTATCTGCTTGCTGGTCTTGTGCTGTTTTTCAGCATCTCCAAGACGGTCATTCCGATGCAGCTTCCGTGGGACAAGTACGGGTATGATGTGCTGTGGTTTATCGTTCTGTATCTGACGGGGGCATATCTGAAAAGATACAAGACAGCGTTTGTAAAGACAAGGGGGAGGGCGGCAGTACTTTATCTGGGAAGTGCTATGGCAGTCTTTGCCTCCTTTTTTCTGATCAGGATGATCTTCATGAAAACAGGGAAACTGGAAGCGATGATTCAGTATGGGTACACATACAATTTCCTGTTTTGTTACACAGGCGCAGTCGGACTGTTTCTCCTGTTTAAAGAGTACAGGGCAGATGGGGGGAAGCTGGAGCGTTTCCGCAGACCCATTGAACTTTTTTCCGGTGTATCGTTTGGGGTGTATCTGATTCATGAACACATCAATATACGCTACGCATGGCCCGGATGGCTGCACTGTGAGGAGCAGATCGGAAGCTCCGCTGCAGGTTTTCTGTGTCATATGCTTCTCAGCGTTGTGTGTGTGTATCTTGTCTGTACTGTGATCGAACTGATTCGGCAGAAGGGGGGTATGACGATTCTGCCGGTGTTGATCCTTCTGCTGTATCCGCTCCGCCGCGTCAGTGTCGGGCTGGATCTGATGGATGCAGGTTACGCGCTGGGCAACTACCGCTTTTTCGATTCGCTGAACCAGATGTGGAAGCTGGCGACATATCTGGCAAATGTGACAGGTGTGATGTTGTCGAAACTGCCTTTTGGGGACTGCTGGGTGGGCATGAATGCCTACTGCGGACTGCTGGCTGGAGCGGCGGCAGCGGGCGTCTATCTGTTTGTGTGGAAGCGGTATGGGCAGAAACGGAAGTTATTTTGTGCGCTGCTGTTTGTGTCTGAGCTGACAGCGCTCTCCCTCTGCTGGGCACCGAATGTTATCTTGTACCATTATCTGGGTTATCTATTGATGACGGCTGCTGTTATGGTATTGTTCACAGCGATCACAACAGGACAGGAACGGCAGAAGAGAAGATACTTTGTCGTGTCAGGTGTTATTTTAGGACTCTGCGTGGCGGTGAGGATGCCGAACATCACATACATGGCATTGATCCTTCCTGTGTGGTGCGACTGTTTCTGGAACCGTGACAGGGAGGAAAAAAATTGGTTTGGAGTATTGATGACACGCACGCTGTACTGTGCCGCAGGGTATCTGGCGGGGCTGCTCGTTCCGATTTCGGTGATCTGCGTGCGATATGGAGCGTCGGCATATCCTCGGATGATCTCCTCCCTGTTCGGAATGACAGACCATGCGGCGGACTATAAGCCGACATCGATGGTGCAGGCGATGTTTGCGGATTATATCCAATACAGTGCATGGCTTTTCCTGTTTGCAGGATATATGGCATTAGGGCTGATATTTTTCTATCTGCTGGACAAAGTGAACAGAGGAAAAGATAAAAAAATAACATACGTTTTTGAAGCGTTGTATACGCTGGGGCTGTTTGTTGTACTCCGCTTTTGTTACGGCAGAGGCATGTTTGATTTTAATTACAGTGACTATTTCAGTATGTATAAGTGGGTGACAGTCTATCTGCTGATCGTGATCGCGATGAGCTTAGGGGCGTTATTTTATAAAACAGCGGGAAGTGACTTGAGATTATGGGCGGTATTTTTGCTTGTCGTGATCTTTGTGACACCCCTCGGAAGCAATAACGGATTGTACCCTGTCATGAACAATCTGTTTCTGGTGCTCCCGGTCTCCGTTCTGATGATGGAAGATCTGTTCAGGAGAAGCCAGAGATTCAAGTCAAAAAGTTTTCCATTTCGGATAACACTTGGTTTTGTACTCGTGTGCACTGCCGTACAGAGCGTTCTGTTTGGAATCGGATTTGTGTTTCATGACAAGGGAGTACAGAAAAATGACAACCGTGTCGTAATCGAGCTGCAGTGCAGTGATACAGGTGCAGGGCTTGCGACGACAGTGGATAAGAAGAAAGCGCTCGAGGAGCTTGATCGTTATCTGTATCGGCATCGTCTCAATGAGAAGCAAGTGATATTGTACGGTGATATCCCGGCTTTGGCGTATCTGTTTGACATGGAGCCTGCGATATCCACAACGTGGGCAGATCTGGATTCGAACAGTATGGATATGCTGGAGAGGAATCTGGACCGCCTGGCAGGCGATAGGGCGCCAGATGAGCTTCCGGTGATCATACTGGGGTGCTCTTCTGTGGAAAGCCTGACAGAGGAGAGCGGGCTCTCCTATCAGAAACTGGAGCTTATCAAAGATTTTGCAATGGAAAATGGATATCAGGAGTGTTTTCGCAATGTGGGGTATATTGTGTTTTATGCATATTAATCCCAAAACCTTGCCAAAATCTTATGAAAAGAGTACAATAAAGCGAGAAATAAATTTCCAGTATAAGGAAATGTAAAAAGATCGTTTCGGATTTCAAATAGCGGAAAGGCATGGTTACAGCATGATCAATTTTAACGTACCGCCGTTTACAGGCAGGGAGATGGACTATATCAGGCAGGCAGTCGAGAATCAGAAGATATGCGGGGATGGACCATTTACGAAGAAGTGCAGTGAGTGGATCGAGGAGCACACGGGCATGGCAAAATGTCTGTTGACGCCCTCCTGCACGCAGGCGACAGAGCTTGCGGCGCTCCTGATCGATATCAGGGAAGGGGACGAGGTCATCATACCCTCTTACACTTTTGTGTCCACTGCGGACGCTTTCGTGCTCCGCGGCGCCAAAGCGGTGTTTGTCGATATCAGGCCCGATACCATGAATATAGATGAAAATCTGATCGAACAGGCGGTCACAGACCGGACGAGGGCTATCGTGCCTGTCCACTATGCAGGTGTTGCGTGTGAGATGGATACCATCATGGACATCGCAGCGCGCCACAAGCTCTTTGTGGTGGAGGACGCGGCGCAGGGAATGGCGGCGACCTACAAGGGAAAGCAGCTGGGCGCGATCGGAGATTTCGGGTGTTATTCATTCCATGAGACCAAGAATCTGAGCATGGGCGAGGGCGGTGCGCTGCTGATCAGGGACGAGCGCTACATCAGCGAGGCGGAGATCATCAGGGAAAAGGGAACCAACCGCTCTCAGTACTACCGGGGACAGGTGGACAAGTACCGTTGGATAAACTACGGGTCTTCCTATCTGCCAAGCGATATGAACGCGGCGTATCTGTGGGCACAGATCGAGCTGATCGACGAGATCACTGCCAGGCGGGTGGCGCTGTGGAACCAGTACAACGAACTGCTGCAGCCGCTGCGGGAGAGAGGGCTGCTGGAGCTTCCCCATGTGCCGGAGGGCTGTGTCCACAACGGACATATGTTCTATATCAAGACAAAGGATCTGGAGGAGCGCACCCGGCTGATCGATTTCCTGAAGGAGAGCGGGATCTGGGCAGTGTTCCACTATGTGCCGCTGCATTCTGCGCCTGCCGGATTAAAGTTTGGCAGGTTTGCGGGTGAGGATATATACACGACGCGGGAGAGCGACAGGCTGGTGCGCCTGCCGATGTTCTACTCGCTCAAATCTGTTGAGATCGAATACATTGTAAAGAAAGTGAAGGAGTTCTATCACGTATGATGGATGACCGCACAGGAGTAAAGGCAGCAAAAGTGTGTGGTGCTTTTGTCTATACCCTTTTGCTTGCGCTGCTTTTATCTGTCCAATTTGATTTTTATTATGATCTGAATGACGACACCATGATCAAGGATATCGTATCGGGAGCGTACACTGGCCAGCCAAGCGGCTATTGTATACAGATGCTGTATCCTCTGGCGTGGTGTATTGCGCTTTTTTACAAGGCCATTCCGACAGTTTCCTGGTATGGCTTGTTTTTGTGTCTGTGCCAGTTTGGCGTTGTCTTTCTGATCGCGGCGCGGCTTCTGTCTGTTATGCAAAGCGCGCGGACACGTTTTGTGGCGCTCGCGGTGGAGGCGTTTTTGGTGCTCGGACTGTTTCTGCGGGAGTTTGTGGTGGTGCAGTACAGTGTCACCTCAGGGTTCTGCATGGCAGGAGCGCTGTTTTTGTTCCTGACGGCACCCAGGACGGACAAGCCGTCTGTATTTTTCAGAAAAAACCTGCTCCCGCTCCTGCTTGTCGTGATGTCCTTTATGATCCGGACGGAAGTCTGCATCATGCTGCTCCCGTTTTTGCTGCTGGCAGGGCTTATGAAATGGTGCGGTGAGGAGCGATTTTTTACGGTGGTGAATTTCAGGAAATATATCACGCTGATCGTGACGGCACTTCTGTGTATGACAGCGGTGTACTCCCTTGATCTGGTGGCGTACAGGGGGAGTGAATGGGCGAGTTTTCGGAGTTTTTTTGACGCGAGGACCAAACTGTATGATTTTTATGGGATTCCCGGGTTTGAGGACAACAGGGACTTTTATGAGTCGATCGGCTTGTCGCGGGAATCCTACACTCTCCTGGAAAATTACAACTTTGCCCTCGACGAGTCGATCGATACATGGAGGCTCGAGTCGATCGTGGCGTACCAGGAGCAGCTGGCAGGGAAAGGCGGGCTTCACGATACATTTGGCTTTGTCAGCAGGAACAGTGTCAGGGAAGCGCTGTGGAAATATAGAGCCCAGCTGTGGGACAACCGCTCCTTTGCCAGCGCGGCGGTGATCGTCATGTATCTGATGTACGGCATCCTGTGCGTCGTGCCGGCGAGGGGGAAGCAGTGTGCGGGAGGAGTCCTAAAGATCCTGTGCGTCATGGCTGTGCGGAGTGTCTTGTGGCTGTATCTGTGTATGGTGGACAGGGTACTTGACCGGGTGACGACACCGCTTCTTGTGATGGAGCTGGTGATGCTGGTGAGCTTTTTCATCGATGATTTTCCGCGGAAAGAGAGCGGGGCGGCATTCCGCAAAGTAAAAACGTTGACGGGTGTTCTGTGCATTGCAGGTGTGCTTGCCGTGCTGACTGCAAACCAGTGGGAGGTGCAAGACGAGTATGGCAGGCGTGCAGCGGCGGATGCGCGCTGGAACGCAATGATGGATTATTGCCGGAAAAATGGAAATAATTATTATGTGATCGATGTGTATTCTTCAACGTCCTATCAGGGTGCGCCCTACTCGGAAAAAATGTTTACAGATGTGGATAACTCGTACAAAAATTTTGACCTCTGTGGAGGCTGGGCAGCCAATAGCCCGATCGCGAGACAGAAGCTGGAGCGGTATCGCTTCAGGGATATTCAGGGTGCACTTTGCAGCGGCAGGACAGGCAGACAGGCGAAAGCGTATTTTGTGGTGAATGTGGACAAGGATCTGGGCTGGCTGATACAGTACTATGCAAAGAGAGGGATAACGATCGAACTGCGGCGGACGGACCAGATCCGGACAGAGGCGCAGGAGCCGGCATTTGACGTGTATGAGCTTGTGAGAAAATAAGGAGAATTCGATATGGAACCGATGAGAAAGGATTTGCTGATAAGAGGGGAACAGATCTATCTGAGACCGATCACGGCAGATGACACTGAGCTGGCAGTGCGCTGGCGCAATAAGCCGACAGTGGTGGAGAATTTTATCTACCGGAAGCCCCTCAGCAGGGCGGACCACGAAAAGTGGCTTGCGGAAAAAGTTTTCAGGGGACTGGTACATCAGTTTGTTATATGCACAAATGAGGATGATCTGCCGCTTGGTTCCGTCTATCTGCAGAATTTTGAGGAGGGGCACAAAAGGGCAGAGTCCGGTGTCTATCTGGGTGAGGATCACGCATACGGAAAAGGGATCGGGACAGAGGCGGTAAAGCTGATGGCAGAGTATGCCTGCGGAACGCTCGGGCTGCATAAGCTGTCGGCGCGCGTGTTGGCGTATAACAAGGCGAGCAGGCGTCTGCACGAGAAGGCGGGTTATGTACAGGAAGCGTACCTGAAAGATGAGCTTTTTCTGGACGGAAGATATGAGGACTTGATATTGTTTGGGTTTATCGATCCAAGGGGATAAGGAGATATCGGTTGATTATGAGTAAAATTAGTTTTGTCATTCCCTGTTACAGGAGCGCGAGGACGATCGAGGGAGTAGTGGCAGAAATACAGGATACAATGGCGGCAATACCTCAATATGTCTATGAAATTATTCTGGTAAATGACTGCTCGCCGGATGAGACGTTTGAGGTCATCAAGGCGCTGTGCGTAAGATACAATAATATTACGGGGATCAGCCTGGCAAGGAATTTTGGGCAGCACGCGGCGCTGATGGCAGGTCTGCGCAGGGCAGGCGGCGATATCATTGTCTGTCTCGACGACGATGGGCAGACACCGGCAGATGAGGTCGGAAAGCTGCTTGCGGGCATCGAGAACGGCAGTGATGTGGTCTACGCGAGCTACGAGAATAAACATCACAGTGCCTTTCGCAACTTTGGGACATGGATGAATGATATCATGACGAGGATGATGCTTGGGAAACCAAAGGAACTGCACCTGACAAGCTATTTTGCCGCGAAGCGATTCGTGGTTGACAGTATGCTCAGGTACGAGAACAGCTATCCTTACATTATCGGACTTGTGCTGCGCGCTACCAGAAATATCTCCAATGTCCCGGTGAATCATCGGAGCCGTGAGGTCGGAACATCGGGCTACACGATGAAAAAACTGCTGGGTCTGTGGTTTAACGGGTTTACAGCGTTTTCGATCCTGCCGCTGCGGATCGCTACTATAACGGGCGTTATTTTTGCGGGTGCGGGCTTTATCTATGGCATCTATACAGTAGTTAAAAAATTTGTCAACCCACAGGTGCCGCTGGGGTTCAGTTCGCTGATGGCGGCGGTCGTGTTTATCGGCGGTATGCTGATGATCATGCTGGGGCTGATCGGGGAATACATCGGGCGTATCTATATCAGTATCAACAATTCGCCCCAGTATGTAGTGAAAGAGGAAGTGGGGAACCGGGGGAAGGAATATGAAGATAAACAGGCTGATCCTCTTTGAGGCGATCGTGATGTGCCTGCTGGTCATAAGCATGGCAGGACGGCGGAACGTATATGATTTTAATGTGGGAAACACAGAGATTTATCATGAAAATGTGATCTATAACGAGGCGGAGAAAGCGTACTATATCAGTCCGGACGCAGAGTCCGCCGGGGAGTACCCGGTTCTGGGCAACGCGAAGATGGAGATCGCACCAGGGGCATACGATGTGGAGATCCAGTATCTGGCTGTCACGGATGCAGCGGACACAACGGGAAGCTGTGCAGACCGCGTTGGCTGGCTGCAGATCAGATCCTACAATAATCCGACAAGCGTAAAATATAACACGATCGAATTGACGGGAGGACATACAAGCCAGAGGGACAGGCTGTGGATAACATCTGTGACGGACATTGACGATCTGGACTTCAAAGTCTTCTATGGGGGAAGCGGTATCTTAAAGATAGAGAAGATCACTGTCAGGGAGCTGCTGCGCTGGCGTGTCACCCGTGTCTTGACATGGCTTATAGCTTTTGTGTTCATTGATCTTTGCTATTGGTATTTTATCAGAAAAAACGATTATCAGAATAAACAGATCGTCCTTGGATTTCTTGTCATGGTCTTTTTGTCCAGTCTTCCGGTTTTTCAAGGGTTTGTCATCGGGGGACACGATGCACCGTTTCATCTTGCCAGGATCTTATCGCTGGGACGGGCGATCGGGGAAGGTCGGTGGTTTTCACCAGTTCAGGCGGACATGATGAACGGATACGGGTATGCGGCGCCCCTGTTTTATGGTCAGCTCTTCTTGTATTTTCCGGCGGTTTTATACAATATGGCAGTGCCGGTGCACACCTGCTATCAGGTGTATGTACTATGTGTCAATGCGGCTTCTGGTGCGGTATGTTACAGCTGCTTCAAGGGGATCTGCAAGAATCGGAACATTGCGTTTTTGGGGGCGTGGATGTATCTTTTTTCTGCCTATAGGATAACCAATGTCTATGTCAGGGCAGCGGTCGGTGAATATACGGCGATGGTGTTCCTGCCAATGGTGGTTTACGGATTTTACAGGATATATACAACGAAACAGAGGCAGATCAGGATCAGGGATTATCTTCCGGTTGTCGTGGGACTGACAGGCATGCTCCACAGTCATCTGATAACGACAGAGATCACAGTGTTTTTTATTTTTATATCATGCGTGATTTTGCTGAGAAGGACATTTGAGCCATACCGTCTGATCGCATTGGTGAAGGCGGCGCTGCTGACAGTACTCCTGAATCTGGGATTCCTGGTGCCGATGCTGGATTCCATGCGGATGGATATCCTGGTGAAGTCGACAAACTCCGGACATATGCAGGAATCGGGAGCCTATCTGATCCAGCTTTTGGGGCTGTTTATGACACCGAGCGGAAAATCCCTGGAAGAGCTGCAGGGGGATCTGCCGATCAATCTTGGATTTGGTCTTGCGGTGGGGCTTGGTGTTTTCGCATGGTGCTGTATCAAAAGATATGACTGGGGTGTGGAACAAAGTGTGCTGGTCCGTTCCGGCGCGGTCCTCTCGCTGCTCGCGGTGCTTGCCATCGCATTTTCGCTGCAGGTATTTCCGTGGGACAGCCTTGGCGCAGTCAGCGAGGATGTTGTTAAGATTGCGACTGTTATTCAATTCCCGTGGAGATATCTCTCGATGGCTACGGTGCTGTGTGTGTTTGTCTCTGTCATAGGGGTCACAGTCTGCTGGGAGAGCGGGAGAATGCAGTATGGCGCGATTGCCGGCGGAAGCATATGTTTCCTGCTGCTGCTGAATGCAGGGCTTTTTTACATGCAGTATGCAGACATCTCCATCACGACCAAAATGTTCGCGTCCATGAGCGGGGTGGAGTCGATCAACAATGTATATGGAGGGGAATATCTGCTCGAGGGAACCGAGACATCACTGTGTGTTCGCAGGGACATCACAGCAGAAGATGAAACAGTGCAGGCTGCCGGCTATGTCAGTCAGGGTGGAACGGTATCTTTTGTGTGCAGAAATACTGGCAGTGAGCCCAAATATGTCCAAATCCCCCTGTTTTGCTATGACAATTATCAGGCATACGACCAGCAGAGTGGAGAGCAGTTTTCCATAGCAGCCGGAGAGAATAACCAGATCGCCGTGGAGGTTCCGGGAAATTATAATGGCACGATACATGTGAAGTATGTGGTACCTGTGCTGTGGAAGATCGCATACGCGGTTTCTTTTCTGACAGGAATAGGGCTTGTCGGGCTCTGCCTCGGCTTATGGAGGAACAGGAGACACGCAAATGGAGGGTAAAATGACTCAAAGAAAGACAGCGCTGATCGTTTTGACAGGTTTGATCCTGCTTTTTACAGGAATGTATGTCAGTCTGATCTTTAACAGGAATATATGGACAGATGAAGCTTACACAATGGAGCTGGTGTATGGGAATCATTTCTGGGGGATCATCCAGAACACGGCAAACGATGTGCATCCTCCCCTGTATTATCTGATCGTGAAATGTTTTGTTCTGATTTTTGGTGAATCATTTGCGGTTTGCAAGATCGTTTCCATTGTTCCGATGACGCTCACAATGCTGCTTGCAGTCACGCATATAAGACCATGGTGGGGAGAGCGGGCGGCAGTCCTGTTCCTGATCATGGTCAATGCGGTCCCATGTGTGCTCGAGTATGCTGTACAGATGCGCATGTACAGCTGGGCGCTGTTCTTTGTCACATGGGCAGGACTTGGTGCGTGCGGGATGTGCATGGCGGATGACAGGCGGTTTCGGAGACACTGCTGCATACAGCTGACGGCTGCGGGGATACTGGCATGCTACACGCATACCTACGCGATGTTAAGCTGTGTGTGCATATATACGCTGCTCTGCGTCTGCGCATTGCTGCGGAGCCGGAAAAACAGGGACTGGACACTGCTGACAGCCAGTCTGATATCAGGCGGTATCGTGGCAGTGTGTTATCTGCCCTGGCTTTTTGTTCTGCTAAAGCAGACATTGAGCCGCATCGAGAATTACTGGATCGAACCTGTCACATGGGAAGTAGTACGGAGATACCCTGCTTTCCTGTTCGAGTCTCGGCTTCCGGGGTCTACCGCTTTGTATCTGGTCTTGTGCGGTGTGGCAGTGCTCGTCTGTATCCTGCGGTGCTGTAAGCCGGACGGCGGAAAAAGGGAAGGTCTGACAGCGCTTTTGATGCTTGCGGTTCCTTTGATGACAGCGTTGGCGGGCATTGTGGTATCTGTTATGGTGACTCCGTTTTTTATCGCGAGATACCTGCTGCCGTGCATGGGGCTCCTTGCGCTGTTTCTTGCACTGGCATTTCAGGGAAAGCACGGGGGTGTGCAGATCCTGATAGGCGTCTTTGGGCTCTCTATGGTGATCGAGTCCTACCAGAGAAATTATCAGATGGAATACTGCAGCACGCACACGGAGGAGCTTCTGGCGTACATGAAGGAGCATATAGAGCCGGATGATCTGATCGCCTACAATTATGAACTCTATGGATTTATCTATGAAATTTATTTTGAGGATCGGGTAACGTTTTTAAGTGACGTGGACTTTGCAGGCGATTTTGGTTCGATCTGGTATTTTGACAGCTGTGTGACGCCATGGCTCGAAGCGCAGGTGTTGGAACAGAACGGTTTGGAAAAGGAATTTATCATGACAACGGGGATCGAACAGAATGAATTTCAGCTCTATCAGATCAGGCATAAGGAATGAGCAGGGGGAGGAGCGCATTGGATAAGTGGAGAAAGACAGGGGCGGCCGTCAGTGGGATCCTGCTGGCAGGAGCATTGGCGGCGCTGTGTATCGCCGGGCGCATCACAAGGGAAGTGGTGTCGGAGAGCGGGATCGCATATGAGCAGAAGGTCGACTCCGTGGCATACGGGTATCAGCTTGAACAGGATTTTGTACCGCAGTATGGATATCTCGACAGAGTGGCGGTTCATGTAGATGCATCTGGGTGTGCAAGGGAGTTAGGAGAACTGCAGGTCAGTATCCTGGACAAATACGGGGATCAGGTCTTCTTTGCGGCGGTCCCGGTCCCGGATCTGCCGCAGTATGGCTGGGTGGAGGTTCCGGTGCATATGCAGCTGGCGCCCGGCGAAGTTAAAACATTGGTTCTGGAAAGCGTCGGATGTGTGGACAGTGGACCCAAGATTTCTTTTATCGATACCAGGCTTGCGGCTGCGGCGGAACAGCAGGGATTTGATCTGGTCTATGCGGGGGTGCCCAAGGAGCATCTGGGATTGAAGATGATGTTCATTTACGCAGTTCCCATTGAGGTATATGAATACTTTATCTATTATGTATTTGGATTGATATTGATATTGATATTGATCGCGCTGGTGTAGATAAACAACTGTGGTTGTATTGCGGTTTGGGTTGTGCTATACTTGGAAGATGTAGGAAATGCAGCTGGGAGGTTTATGGATTTGGATAGACTATTTCAATATATAAATGATGCGGTCAGCTGTACTTTTTCCGATACTGAGTATGCCCGGCTCCATGCGAAAAGAAATGCGGCGGTTCAGATCGCTGTCGCGACAGCTGCATTTATTCTGCTGATGCGGATATTTCCGATGGGAGCCGTAAAACATCACACATTGTCCGAACACCAGACAAGTACCTTTTCAGAGGAGACGTTTACAGCGGCGGATAAAAAATTGCAGACGCTATTTTTTGCGGAGCCGCATATATATCAGATAACACTGTACATGCAATGCGAGATCCTGTCAGAACATCAACAGGAAAGCGTCCTGTTCCGGCTGTATGATGAGAACTTTTCCTGTATCTATGAGGAGGAGGAGAGCGCATGGTTGATCCAGAAAAACGGGTATCTGAAAGCGGTGCCGGATCTGAATGTGGAGACAGGAAAGGCGTATTATTATGAGATCCTGGTCAGCGAGGAGAGCGTGGCATCGTATCTATTGCCAGTTGCCGACAGGGGGCTGCTGGCACAGAAGGAGAACAGCACCCTGTATATTGACGGGATCATCAATGAGGAGGTCAGCCTGGTCGCCGATTTCGACTATACAAGACCACTGTCCGCATTGAAGATCGTCCTGCTCTATGGATCGATCCTGACCGGGGCGGCACTCTTGTATCTGCTGCTGCTGATCGCGGTTTTCTGGTATGACGACAGGGTGCCATACGATGCCGGGCTGATCGCGGGGTATCTCCGGATCGGCGTGATCGCAGCCGGAGGTCTTGCCGTATCTGCACTGTTCGTGTATGCCGTGGTGCTGGGGCGTTTTGGCGGGGAAGTGTGGGACAAGCTCTTTTTTTCCATTGGAATGGCAGCAGCGTGGTGCTGGATGGCGGGATTGCTGTGGCGGAGATCAAAAATAATCCGCCCGGCGCAACAGTCAAAGCGCCCGGTCAGTAGTAAAATAGGCCAGGTGTGGAGAGACTATATCCAGACAGTGTGCTTTGGGCTGCTGTTTTATGCACTTTGCCAGTATGTCAACGCGGACAGGGAGTTTTATCATTATACGAACACCAGATGGATGTTGATATTTCTGGCAGCCGCACTGCTGATGAATTACAGCGAAAAGCAGTTTGTAAATAAATTCAGCGCCATATGGCTTGTACTTGGCGCTGTCTGTTCAGCGTTTTACTGTCGATCAGCCGGAACGGATGAGAATGAACTTCTTCTGGCACGCCTTACCTGCGGCGTGGTGGTGGCATGGGGGCTGTTGGTACTGAACATTCTTTTTGTCATGGTGCGGACCAACATCATTTTTGAACAGAATCCCCTTCACAGCCTCAGTAAAAAAAGGGATTACGGACAGATCCTGTATCTGGTTCTGTGGGTTGTATTCAGCCTGCTGATGTATGCAAACCGATATGAGAAGGTGTGGGTGTACACGGCGACGCTTCCGTTTCTTGCGTTTCTCTTTGCGCCGCGCACGTTTCTGGTAAAATACAGGTTCTTAAGGAATTTTACCAACGGGATCCTGCTGAGTTTTGCGCTGGTGACGATATTCTGCCTGCTGCACAGACCGCATCATTACTGGATGCTCTATCGCTATGGCGGGATGTTCCACACAGTGGCATGTACCGGCATGTATCTTGCAGTGGTCCTCGGCGCCGCGCTCGCAAAGTTATATGGCAGATTAAAGACCAAAAAAAACATACTCATCTTCTGTCTTCCGGAGTATTTCGTGACATCATGTGTGATCGGTTTTATCCTGCTTACAATGTCAAGAACGGCATTTCTGACATCAGCAGTGACCGTGGCTGCGCTGGTGGTTATGACTGCGGTCGTACATCACAAGCACATCAGGAGGATCTTATTGGAACTTGGAGTCCTGGCGGTCGTATGCCTGATCAGTTTTCCGATGGTCTTTACGGCGGTGCGGATGATTCCTGCCGTTGTGAACGATCCGGTGCGCTACGACCTGGAATTTCAGGACCGTTCTTTTATGGTCTACGAGGGAGATCCGATCGATTCGGACAAATATATGACGATAAGAAGATTTTTTAGTACACTGCTCGGAAGGTTTCAGTCGGAGGGGGAGGAGAGAGCAGATGCAGGGGAGATCTGGCAGCAGGAGGCAGGAGAGCTCGTCTATGCGGGAAATGGCCTGGCAGGGATTGACATAAGGCAGTTTTCCATGGACACGGACGGACACAGCGGCAGCGAGGATGAGGACAAAAATGACATCTCAAATGGAAGATTTGATATTTTTGCTGATTATATAAAGGAAATAGGGTTTCAGGGGCACCCGTTTATGGGGCCGGAGGATAAAAATGGTGTTGAGTATGCCCATGCACACAATTCCTATCTGCAGGTGGCATACAATTTCGGGGGGGCGGCAGGGATCGTGTTTTTGATCCTGTGTGTGCTGACATTGTGGCGTTCTGTCCGGTTTGCCCTGGCGTACGGGAGGAAGTACAGTGTCGTCCTTACCCCGTTTGTGTTGGTCGTCGTATTTGGCTTTATCAGCCTGACGGAGTGGGCGTATCATCCGTGTATTCCGGTGGGGTTTAGTTTTATCCTGATGCAGATGGTTCTGGTGCGCACGGGCACTCAGCGAAGATAGAAGAGCCGGGAGGCAGAAACGAGATTATGAGAATAAGAGATCGTATCAATCCACAGTTGCTACAGAGAAGGATCGTGCTTGTGATACTTGACATCATGATAGTGTGTATTGCAAGTATCGCTCCACTGTGGATCCGTTTTGAACTAAATTATAAGGATATTCCAGATGTATATCTGAATTCCGCATGGAATTTTATGATCTTTAATGTGATCATGACACTTGCAGTGTTCTATGTCTTTAAACTGTATCACAGTCTGTGGGCGTTCGCGGGGACGGCTGAGGTGCAGAATATCCTGGCGGCATGTACGCTAAGTGCGATCCTTGACTTTCTCGGGATGAAGCTTATGCGGTATCCGATTCCGAGAAGCTATTACTTTACGTATGCGCTGGTGCTTACGGGGATCACGACCTGTGTCAGATTTTCGTATCGCATCATGCGCGGTATGCGCCACAAAGCGCAGAATCGGAAAAACGGCATACGAGTGATGATCGTCGGTGCGGGGGATGCCGGAAACACTGTGATCAAGGAGATCACGAACAGCAGCTACAGCACGATGACGATCAAGTGCATCATCGACGATGACGAGAATAAATGGGGCAGGTTTATACAGGGGATCAGGATCGTCGGCGGGAGAGAGAGGATCGTGGAGTACGCGGCGCTGTATGGCATCGATGAGATCTTTATCGCGATACCTTCTGCCAGCCGCGCGACGATGAAGGCGCTTGTCGAGATCTGCAAGGAGACGAGCTGCAAGCTCAGGACACTGCCGGGGATCTACCAGCTTGTCAACGGCGAGGTCAATGTCAGCAAGCTTCGGGATGTGGATGTCGAGGACCTGCTGGGGCGTGATCCGATCAAGGTCGATCTGGAATCCATACTAAATTATGTCAAAGGTCAGACGATCATGGTAACGGGCGGGGGCGGCTCGATCGGAAGCGAGCTCTGCCGCCAGATCGCAGGGCACAAGCCGGCGAGGCTGATCATTGTTGACATTTATGAGAACAATGCCTACGAGATACAACAGGAGCTCAAACACAAATACCCGAACCTGGATCTGGTGGTGCTGATCGCCTCCGTGCGAAATACAAACCGCATCAACAGCATCATGAAAAACTATCACCCTGATATCATCTATCACGCGGCGGCGCACAAGCATGTGCCCTTGATGGAAGTAAGCCCGAACGAGGCGATCAAGAACAATGTGTTTGGCACATGGAAGACAGCACAGGCGGCAGTTCAGAACGGCGTGAAGAAGTTTGTCATGATCTCGACGGATAAGGCAGTAAATCCTACGAATATCATGGGCGCGAGCAAGCGGATCTGCGAGATGATCATACAGACATACAACCGCCATTATGACACCGAATTTGTGGCAGTACGTTTTGGAAATGTACTGGGCAGCAATGGAAGCGTGATCCCCCTGTTCAGGAATCAGATCGCAGCGGGCGGACCTGTCACAGTCACACATCCTGATATCATCCGTTATTTTATGACGATCCCGGAGGCGGTATCGCTTGTGCTCCAGGCGGGGGTCTACGCCAGAGGCGGGGAGATCTTTGTCCTTGATATGGGGGAACCGGTCAAAATATTGGATCTGGCAGAGAACCTGATCCGGCTGTCCGGGTACAAGGTCGATGAAGATATCAAGATCGAGTTCACCGGATTGAGACCAGGCGAAAAGCTTTATGAGGAGCTTTTGATGAGCGAGGAGGGGCTTACGGATACAGAAAATAAACTGATCCATGTCGGGAAGCCGATCGAGTTTGACGAGACATTGTTCTATGTACAGCTCAATCAGCTGAAACACGCCGTTGAGAGTGAGTGCGATAATGTGCGGGAGCTGATCCAGGAGATCGTCCCCACATATTCCCCCCAAAACGCAGACACGTCACAGGGCACAGAGCAGTAGGTATTGCAGAGATGGAGGAGTATTATGGAGAATAGTACAAAAAAGAGGATTTACTTGTCAAGTCCCACAATGCACGGAGATGAGCAGCGGTTCGTGGCGGAGGCGTTTGACACGAACTGGGTGGCGCCGCTGGGACCCAATGTCAACAATTTTGAGACAGAGCTTGCAGCGTACACGGAATGCGGGTATGCGGCTGCGCTGAGTGCCGGAACCGCAGCGATCCATATCGGGCTGAAACTATTAGGCGTGGGGCAGGGCGACGTGGTGTTTGTGTCGTCCCTGACGTTTTCCGCAAGCTGCAATCCGATCGTGTACGAGAAGGCGGTGCCGGTGCTGATCGATTCGGAGCCGGATACGTGGAATATGTCGCCCAGGGCTCTCGAGAAAGCTTTTGAGAAATATCCGGAACCCAAGGCAGTTGTCCTCGTGCACCTGTACGGTACACCGGCGAAGCTGGATGAGATCATGCGCATATGTGAGCGGCACAATGTACCGGTCCTGGAGGATGCGGCGGAATCACTTGGCTCCACATACGACAGAAAACATACCGGAACATTTGGGCGCATCGGAGTCTATTCCTTCAACGGGAATAAGATCATCACAACATCCGGCGGCGGAATGCTCGTATCTGGTGACGAGGCGCTGGTGAAGGAGGCGAGAGTGCTCTCCACACAGGCAAGAGATCCGGCAAGGCATTACCAGCACTCTAAAATCGGTTATAATTATCGGATGAGCAACATTGATGCAGGCATCGGAAGGGGGCAGCTGATGCACCTGGACGAACATGTGAGGCTG
>CAJUQU010000002.1 GCA_910588595.1 uncultured Lachnospiraceae bacterium
GACTAGGGATTTTGGCTGCAAAATTAATAAGAATGCGCCCTCATTTATCCGGAACGCAGAGGCCGCAGGTTCGAATCCTGTCGCATCTGATCTATAGAAAACAAAAAACACTGGTCTTTCCCAGTGTTTTTTGTTTTCTATAGATCAGATGCGATCTTCCACTCGATCACTGCCTTAAACAGATCCCCATCGATCTCAATGCCAAACTGCCCGCCCTGCAGCTCGATAAAACTTTTGGCGATCGCAAGTCCCAGACCGCTTCCCTCACTGTTCCTGGAAGCATCACCGCGGACAAACCGCTCTGTCAGATCCGTCGAATCAACGATCAGCTCCTGTGCGGAGATGTTTTTCAGCTCGATGCGGATCTTCTTTGCAGACATACTTTCTGCCTCTGTGGTGATCACTTTTGCCTGTACATAGACGCGCGTGTTCGGCAGCGCGTACTTTGTGATATTGACGTAGAGGTTCTCGAAGATCCGGTACGTTTTCTGGCTGTCAAGCTGCAGGATGATCTTTTCCTGCGGCATGTCGAACCGTATCTCCAAGCCGGATGCCGTCATTCTGTCCTCGTGTTCAAGATACACCTGGCGTATTAGATTACAGATATCCACCGCGACAGGCTCGAGCCGGACATTGCCGCTGCTTGCCTTGCTGATCTCAAACAGATCCTCTATCAATACTTTCAGTCTAAGCGCCTTGCGCTCAAGTGTTGCCAGATACGACTGCCGCTGTTCGTCTGTTATCTTCTCGTCCTTTAGCAGATCCGTGTAGGTGATGATCGCTGTCAATGGTGTTTTCAGGTCATGTGAGACATTTGTGATGAGCTCGGTCTTCATGCGCTGGCTCTTGACCTCCTCCTCGACCGCTGTGCGGAATCCTCCCTGTATCTGATACAGCTCCTCCTTATAGCTCTCAAAAATTCCAAAATCGCCCTCAAATGCATTGTCAAACTTCCCCTGTGCGATCGCGTTCGTCGCCTGCAGCAGATGTCTGTATCCCTTTTGTATCCTGCCAATGTAGCGCCGCAGCACAAAGTAGAGCGCCACGGAATAACATATCATGAAAATGCTCCCAAGGCTCAAAAAGCAGCATGCCATCGATGTGATCAGACACTGCAGTATGACCACCTTTTTCAAAAACCTTGCTGTATCTTCTCTCAGATCAACACTTGCCAGCGAATCATTCCATCTGACACGGATATTATGGATAAAATTTTTTATCCGTCCCCAGTAACGATACAACAGGCTTCTGTTTTTGATAAAAGAGCGCAGTCCCCTGAAAAGATCCTGTATACTCAGCAGACACCAATACCACACGCCAAACAGCAGGAACATCACGACAAACAAGATCACAAAATCAATCTGTTCAGTGATAGAATATAGCTCATTTACATAATAGACGAACATTATAACGTACTCACAGAAAACAACCGCCAGAAACCACTGAATCACCAGGATCAGCTCTGCGGAGCGCCTTGTACCTGCCGTTTCTGCCATACACTGCGGCATATAGCGCGACAGAAATCCAAAAACGACCGTGATCACCCCGAGACACAACAGATACCATCTCCCTACGCCGACTCTGCCATAATATATCGCCTCTTTATTGTCAGATCCCATATAATGCTTGACAGAAGCTTTCCCGGAATCATCATATTGATAGATCGGAAGCCATCCAAAATTCTCCATCTGCTCTTCTGTCATGGCATATATAAAAACCGCATTTTGAGGATTCTTTTGTTTTACAACCACTCTTGTGTCCACCATGTCAGACTCGTTTATTAGCACATAGTTCGTCACTCTCTGCTTCCCTTCAAGCGGCTGGGAATTTGTGCTGTTAGCCACAAGCTGTGCGTTCTTTAGAAACTGCTCCGAATTGCCGCTGTTGACTTGTATGTCAGAAATATTACCGTTTTGATCGTACTGTATGATCAAATAATACACATACTCCTGGGCGTTCCCGTCTGTCAACTGCTCTATATCCCTCGTTGTATTTTTCAAAACAGTATCTGTGTCTTTTGCGATCACACAGTAATCCAACTTCTTTCCAAGTTCTGTCGTATATAGTTCGTCTGTCTGCAGGAGATGAGCGTGCAGCGCTGAAACATATTCTGCCTTCAGCTGTTCACTGCTGCCCACATATGCTATCTCGATCCCATAGTAATCCTCCTTGGTTACATGTGAGATCTCCTCCTCTTCAAACGAAAGATACAACTCTTCTATGGATGCGCTCTGTCCGCCTTTTTCCATCACCTCAGGATACAGTACATAATTCCACTGGAAAAGGACTTCAATAAAAAAATCACTCTCAAAGTCACTCTCGTATTCCGCATAATATTCGCTTACATCATATCTGCAGTATATTGCGGTCACAGCAAAGCATACCGCAGCCAGTGCCACGATCACAACAGCCGTATACAATGCCTTTTTATTGCTTTTCAATCTTGTACCCAACACCCCACACCACCTTCAAATATTTCGGGTCATTCGGATTGATCTCGATCTTCTCCCGAATCTTTCTGACATGTACCATGATCGTGTTTGTATTGATCGCCTGCTCATTCCACACACGCTCATAAATCTCATCTGCACTGAACACCCTGCCTGGATTTTTCATCAGCAACAGCAGGATCTTGAACTCGATCGGTGTCAGTTTCACCGGATTGCCGTCCACTGCAACCTCCACTGTATCCTCATTTAATTCCAGTCCGCCGATCACATGGATGCGGTCGTGATCTTCCTGTTCCGTAACGGCATCCAGATATCTCCGATAGCGGCGCAGGTGCGAGTTCACCCGCGCGAGCAGTTCCATCGTAGTGAAGGGTTTCGTGACATAATCATCGGCTCCCATATTAAGTCCCATGATCTTGTCAACTTCCTCCGATTTCGCCGACAGCATGATGACCGGAAATTCATATCCTTTTTCACGCACCTTCATCATCATAGTGATACCGTCCATGCGCGGCATCATGATATCCACGATCGCGAGGTGATATTCCTCCGACTCGATCTTCTGCAGTCCCTCAATGCCATCTGCCGCCTGCGACACACTGTAGCCCTGATTCTTTAGATAGATCTCTATTCCTTCCCGTATTTCCTTATCGTCCTCAACGATCAAAATGTGATATGTTTCCATGTTCATCCATTCCCCTTTTTCATCCTCGCAGATATCCCACCCTGCTGCTGTCACGTCCCATACTTTTCTACAGTTACAGTATACCACTTATTTAGCGGAATAGGAAATTTTCGTTCAAATCTATGTCTGTATATTCGCGGTTACTTTTCACACCATGCCAACGCAGTGGGAGTCATGCGCCAAAATGCTTGTCCTTTAGCATTTTGTGTGCAAAATCTGTTATAATTCACACCTTAATAACTTATAATCTGATAAAAAATGGTGTAGGTGTGAATTGTAACGATTCGCGCGCCGCGATCGCTGCCTTATAATAATCCGCTGCACTTCTGGCAATCTCCTGTACCTGATACTTCTGTGCCGTGTCCAGCGCCCCTTTTTTCAGATGACTGAGCGGGCTTTCTAGCATCTTTTCAAGTGTTTCCCCAAACTCTGTTTCTGACACACCTGTCATAAATCCATTGATACCGTTGACCACGATATCGCTCACACCCGTCGCCTGTACCGCAAGCACTGGTGTGCCGGCTGCCATCGCCTCGAGCAGCACGATCCCCTGTGTCTCCGATTGTGAGGAAAACAGAAAAAGATCGGAAGCGCGGCAGTAATTTTTGATCTCCTCGTTTGGCACACGCCCCGCAAAACAGATTTCCTTTTCCAGATCAAGCCTTGCTGCCAGCTTTCTTAAATGCTTCTCCTCCGGCCCCTCGCCAGCCAGCACATAACGAAAATCCGAGTTTCCTTTTGTCTTTTTCCGCTCTGACAACACGCGAAACAAAAATTCCAGATTTTTCTCTTTTGCCAGCCGCGCCACTGTGCAGAACAGGTACTTTTTGTCCTGATCCTCACCGAGGATTTCCCTGCGCAGTGCCACTGCCGCATTTGTGTCCACCTGAAAACTGTCGTTGCAGATCCCTGTCGGAAGCACACGCACCGGCGTCCTGCATCCGATCTGGTACAGGTAATCCTGCATCATCGGTGTCGGTGCAAAGACCATATCACAGAACGAAATATAATTTCTCATATAGAACGGCACTGCACCCTGAAAGCAGGATGCCTTGATATAGTGCAGATACTGTTCGTACCTCGTGTGGTATGTGAGCACCAGCGGGACATGATATTTCCGTGACAGATACACCGCAGTCCAACCGATCATCATAGGATGATGCACATGGATCAGATCAAAATCTCCCTTTGCAAATTCGCACTCGATCCGCCTGTCGAAGCTGTTCGGCACCGAAGCGCCGTTGACAATCCCCTTGATCAGCGAGCGATACCTCATGATATCTCGATCATCCGACTGTTCCTTGTATGCAGGTGCAAAAATCGTAACCTCGTGCCCCTCCCTGCGCAGACCGTCACTCAGCCTTTGTATGGAAATCGGTACACCGCCGATAAACGGCAGAAAATTATTTGTCATCATAGCGATCTTCATGGCATATTCCTCCTAATGTATTGCCCACCTATAAATGAATGTACTCAAACACCGCATCTCCCAGAAAGTACCCGCCACCGACAAAGATAAGATTCCACACAAACACGCCAAGCGCTGAACTGACACTGTATTTTACAAAATTGATCTTCAAAACGCCTGCCGGTATGGAGATCAGCGTCCGCACCATCGGTATCAGCTTGCTGAGAAAGATGCCAAAACATCCCCTCTGGCGTATCATCTCAAAATTGCGCTCGATGGCGGGACGCTGCTTTGGAAACTTGTGCAGATACTTTTCGAGAAGCAGGCTGCCGCCCGTGTATCCGAGAAAATACAGGATCCAGCTGCCGATCAGACCTGCTGCGAGCGTGATGACCATCACCCAGAAAAAATGGATATTTCCTCTCGCCGCCCAGATCCCTGAGAGCGGCATGATCACACCCGCCGGAAACCCGGGCAGATTCATGTACTCCAGCAAAACGATGACAAAGATCGCGATAGCACCATATTGGGTAAAGTAGGAAGTAATGATTTCAAGACTCATAAAAACACCTCCTTTTTTCTTTTGATAGACTAAGTCTACCAACCAAATCGAAAAAAGAAGGTGTGTCAAATCGAAAGATTTTCTTAAGATTCCCTTAGAAAATTAGAACTCAAAAATTGCTGCTGTCAGCGGTGGAAGCGGGAATGTGATATACTGGTCTCTGTTATCACATATGCCTTTCTTTGCCTTCAGCACCTTTGGTATCTTGTTGCCGTTTCCGCCAAATTTCTTATCGTCCGAATTGAGCAGCAGCTTATACTGCGTATTCATGGGCACGCCAACCCTGTACTTTGGATACTCGACCGGTGTCATGTTGATGACAAAGAGCATGTGCTGTTTGCCGCTCTTGTTTCTCCTGACAAAGCTGTAGATGCTGCGCTCCGTGTCGTCCGCATTCATCCACTCAAATCCAAGCCAGTCGTTGTCGATCTCGTAGAGACAAGGACTCTTCTTGTAGAGGCTCAGCAGCTCACCCATATAATCGTGCATGCCTTTGTTAAACGGCTCCTGCAGCAGGAACCAGTCAAGCTCCCTCGCCTCGCTCCACTCTCGCTCCTGCCCAAACTCCTGTCCCATGAACAACAGCTTCTTGCCTTCATGGCCAAACATGAAGGTATATAGATTTCTAAGGTTTGCATACTTGTCAATCTCATAACCCGGCATTTTGTTAACCATGGAGCACTTAAGGTGTACTACCTCGTCATGTGACAGTGGCAGAATGTAATTCTCGGCGCTGTTGTAGCTCATGGCAAAAGTCAGCTTGTAATGGTTATCTTTTCTGAAATACGGATCGAGCTTCATATATTCACAGTAATCGTGCATCCAGCCCATATTCCACTTAAAGGAGAATCCAAGACCGTCTTCCTCCGGCGCTGCTGTCACCTTTGGCCACGCTGTCGACTCCTCAGCGATCGTCATAACCCCGGGGTGCGCCCCGTGGATGACGGAGTTCAGATGCTTGAAAAACTCGATCGCGTCAAGGTTCTCATGACCGCCGTACTTGTTTGGCACCCACTGCCCTGCCTGTTTGCCGTAATCCAGATAGAGCATCGATGCCACAGCGTCCACCCGGAGTCCGTCAATATGGAATTCCCTGATCCAGAACAGCGCGTTGGCGATCAGGAAATTTCGGATCTCATTCTTGCTGTAATTGAAGATCTTCGTGCCCCAGTCCGGATGTTCTCCGAGTCTCTTGTCCGGATGCTCGTACAGACACGTTCCGTCAAACTCTGATAGACCGTGCGCATCTCTCGGAAAATGTGCCGGAACCCAGTCAAGAATGACACCAATGTCATTTTTGTGCAGCAGATCGATGAGATACCTAAAGTCATCCGGTGTGCCATATCTCGATGTCGGCGCATAATATCCTGTCACCTGGTATCCCCAGGAACCGTCAAACGGAAACTCTGCGATCCCCATGAGCTCTATGTGCGTGTACGGCATCTCCGCCAGGTACTCCACGATTCTGTCCGCAAACTCACGATAATTGTAAAATCCGTCCTCAGTCCCATCGGGATGCTTCATCCAGGATCCAATATGACACTCATAGATCGACATCGGTTCCTTGTTCATATCCTTCTTGTCGCGCTCTGTGATCCACTTCTTATCGGTCCACTTGAAATGATCGAGATCGTACACTTTGGACGCTGTACCAGGACGCATCTCCGCGTAATTTGCATACGGATCAGCCTTGTACAGCCTTCTGCCATCAGGAAGCACCAGCATATACTTGTACATCTGCCCTTCCTTCACATCCTTGACAAACGCGGCAAAGATCCCGCCCTCCCCGAGACGTTCCATCGGTGACGCACTCTCGTCCCAGTCGTTAAACTCCCCGATGACATAGACTTCCTTTGCATTTGGCGCCCACACTGCAAAGAACACACCGTCCTCCTTGCCCTTTTTGCAGAAATGTGAACCTAACTTTTTGTATATCTCATAATGTGTTCCCTGTCCAAATACATACTGGTCAGCATCAGAGATAAATACAGTTGTGTCTGTGTTGTTCATAAAAATCCTCCATTCTTATTACATAAAGTCCCTTTCCTTGAGAACTATCATGTCCTCGTTGTCATACCTTCTCGCGAACAGTACATCAACAAAGTTCTTGATTTTTGATTTTTTGGATTTCCAGATTGCCTCATCTATAATGTCGCGCACTTCGTCCTTTGTCACCACGTGATTACCGCTCTGCATGTTCGCGATCCTGGTGTAAAGGGCAAGCGTACCTAACTCATCGATGGAATATTCCAAAGCCAAGGCATAGTTTTTGGCGTAAGCAACGAGCGCATTGTTGTCCATCTCCATCAGATCGATCCTGATGTTGAAGTAATCTACGATCATCGCCTGTTTCTCCAAAAGCTTTGTGATCTCTTTTTTTGTATCCTCCATGATGACTACGATCCCGAGCGTATCCTGATTGAGGTTTGTCGCCAGTTCATACAGCTTCTCCTCACTCATCCCATTTGCCTTCTCTATTATAATACCACCATTGTTCAATTTCTCAAAGACATCTTTGATATTTCTTTGATTGATTTTTTCGCCGGTGATCTTCGCAAGTTTTCCCGAAAATCCCTCATCCGATGCCTGATATTCCTTTATGAGATTTTTTGCCATCCGCACAGTGTCGATCCCGGCATCGCCCGTGATGATGACATTTCCAGTATACGCCGCAATTGTCATATTTTCAAGCGCATGGATGATCTGCTTCTTGATTTTTCTGGTCACTGCAAAGTTTTCAAAAAGGGTCTGCTCCTCCGGTGTGAAATCGCGTATCTCCTCTCGCTTCGCACCGCTTGCCTCCTTCTTTGTCGTGGCGACGATCTTCTCTGAGAGCGAGCTTAGATCCGCGGTGTTCATCTTGATCTCCTGCGTCTTTAACGCGTCCTCCTTTGCCATCTCCGCAATACTCTCCGCATCCTCAGGGTCAAGCGCACTCGCATTGTACTCATAGCTCTGGCGGTGGTCTGTATGCCGCGGCTCCTGCGGAGTGTCACGGTATGCATCCTCGAGATCATCATCGGACTCCTCTGTATAAGAATCTTCTATGTAAGATTCATCCGTATACTCACCGGCATATCCGTCATGATATTCATCGTCGTCTGGATATGATGCATCAATACCCTCAGCAAATATCTCCTGGGTGTACTCCTCATGATATTCATCGTCGTCTGGATATGATGTATCAATGCCCTCAGCAAATATCTCCTGGGTGTACTCCTCTGATTTTTCCTCATATGTTTTCGGCTTTCTTTCATATATTTCCTGGGTATACTCTTCTGGTTCCTCCTCATGTGTCTCCCCAGAATACTCTTCTGGTTCTTCCTCATATGTCTCTCCAGGATACTCTTCTGGTTCCTCCTCATATGTCTCCCCAGAATGCTCTTCTGGTTCTCCCTCATATGTCTCTCCAGGATACTCTTCCGGTTCCTCCTCATATGTCTCCCCAGAATGCTCTTCTGGTTCTCCCTCATATGTCTCTCCAGGGTACTCTTCTGGTCCTTCTTCATACATCTCCCCAGGGTACGCCTCTGATCCATCCTCATGCGTCTCCCCGGTATACGCCTCTGATACTTCCTCAAGGTACTCTTCCGGTTCTTCCTCATACATCTCCTCAGGGTACTCTTTTGGCACTTCAACAAAATCTTCTGTATCTGAAACATTTTCTGTATCATGTCCAGCCATATTTTCTATAGAGATCTTCTGTGTATATACTTCTGCTTTGTCGTGTTCCTCCACTTCCTGATCTGCGTCAATTGGCGTCTTTGCCGCATATTGTTCCGCCTCTGACTCTTCCTGATCCATCTTTGCAGATTCATCACCGGACTCGTGACCGCTAATGTTTTCTTCTGCTATATCCTGTGCAGATCCGCCGGTCACATCACCTTCATTGATTTCTGCATATAGCTCTTGCATCGATGATCCGGGCTCCTGCGGCTCAACCTGTTCAGGTTCTGCAGGGTATTGCTCCATCCCCGCCAGTTCAGTCTTTCTTGATGGCGCTATCTGGACATTTCCTGCGGATCCTCGCGCCTGAATAGTCTGCCGTATCTTTTTCACCGGAATCTGATCCGTTACATACGCAACATCAAAGTCGTCATCTGATGTTGGCGGCTGTGGAATATCGCCAGTGACATCGGCATCCAGAAATCCATCAGTACCTTTTTTGCCCGTACTTGTCTGGTTCTTTCTCTGTGCTTCCTCCTCCTCACGCTCAAGTTCCCCCAGGATACCACTCTTAATTGAGTGATCAAAATCCGCAAATATTTTTCCTGTCTGTGTCAGCACGCGCTTCTTGAACTCCTCCTGATGCTTCTTGGCGTTGTCCTGCTTCATGCGCTCCCACTCGACCAGCACTTTATCAAGCTTCATCGGCTCTGCTGTCTGCGGCGTATCTTCCATATCATTCGCCCCTGTGATACTGTGCTCATGATATACGTTCTCATCATTGTATTCCATACGGTTATGCTCGTCATCCACTGACTTCTCTGTCGTGTCACGCAGTTCTTCAATGTCGGAATCTGATTTGATCGAACGAGCATCTTCCCCGGGAACCAAAACCTTTTTGATCGCGCCCGTGTGCGGTTCTGGAGCCTTTTCCGTCACACCAGTCACCATCTGTGCAATGTTCACCTTGCCTGTCTGTGTCTGGGAACCCGCCAAATTGTCCGATGCAAATGCATTGCTCACAGATCTGCTCCGCCCTGCATCCGACTTGCCGACACCTGTAAAAATACGGGTATCTTCAATAACGCTTCTGATCTCCTGACCCGAATTATATTTCTCCCTGTCCTCCGCGAACACGTCGTCATTGTCATCAGGGAACAGCTCTTTCATACTCTCCGCGACCACTTTCTGAAGATTGATCGTGTTATACTGACTCATATCACCGGAATTTGCAGCAGAGGAAACATTATTCTCCACCAAATGAAGTCCATTTCGATCCTGCCTGGACGCGTCCGCCTGCTCCATATGATCATACCCCTGCCCCTGAAGGTCATCATAACCTCCCTGCATATAATCACTGCCTGTGTATGCGCCGGGATCGATCAGGTTTCCGTCCTCATCATAGGTCTGTTCCACATAAAATTCCTCTGTGTAACCACTGTCCTGATAGGAACCATCAACATAGCTTAAATTGCCATACCCGTCGTCGACCAAGTGGTTCTGCGCATAACTGTCATCTCCATACTGATCACGGGGATAATCCTGCTGACTGTAACTATCGCCATACTGTCCATCCGCATAATTTTCCTGCCTGTAATCATTTTCATATGACGCATCCGCATAGCCTTCCTGATCATTTCCGTCTCCATAAGCTCCCTCTGAATAACCATTTTCGTAATATTCATTGGCGGCGTCGTAACCCTGCCCGCTATAATCTACAGCATCGTAACCTTGTGTATCATAATTTCCTTCATTATAATTTTGTTCATTATAACTTTGTCCATTATAGTTTTCAGCGCCATAGCTTTGTCCATTATAACTTTCAGCACCATAATCCTGCCCATTATAGTTTTGTGCGCCATAATCTTGTCCATCATAGCTTTCCGCGCCATAATTTTGTCCATCATAGCTTTCCGCGTCGTAGTTTTGTCCGTTATAACTTTCAGCATCATAGTTTTGTCCACCATAACCCTGATCGTCATAACCCTGTTCGGAATAGCCCTCAGCCTGATAATTCTGTTCCGGATAACCTTCGGTATTATAATCCTGCCCAGCATAATCTTCTCCTGCATAACCATCCGTATCATACCCAGCACTGGTATAATTCTGCCCAGCATTTCCGAGCATGATCCCATACTTTTGCTGCTGCATTTCTGAGAGTGGCACATGCTTTGCTTTCAGCTCCATCGCTTTCATCACATACGGTCCGTCACCAAACCAGAGTATGATGTCATCGCACTCCTCCACGCACTTGGTTGACAGCCCAACCCTGTGATACAGATAGGCAAGTTCATACGCCCATTCTTCCTGATAGTCTTTTTTCTTCAATTCTTCAAGGATCTCGATCCGCTCCTCAAGGCTTGCCTCCTGTGCCTCCAAAATGCGGTATCGGAGCGTATACACTCCATTGTCTTTCGGCGCCAGTTTCGCAAATCGTTTGTAATACTCGATCGCTGCCACTACATCATCTAATTCAATTGATAACTCACATAGGGAATACACAACCGAACGGTTTGTAGGATAACGCTCGTAAGCCAGCATAAGCATTTCCCTGCTGTCTTCGTTTCGTCTGCTGATTCTATATAATGCTGCGATCTTCAAGAGCATCGATGCACTCTTGACTCTTCGCCAGTCAATGGTGTCCGCGATCTTGACAGCATCTGCATATCTCTCTTTGTCTATTAATTTCGAAATTTCCTCTGATCGAACCTTATACTCGTATTTATCCAAGTCTTATCACCTCTGACGCTGATGACACGTAACCATTTATCTAAAGTAAAGAATTGCCTCAATGCAGTCCTTTTGAGCCAAAAGCGTGTAATTTTATCGGGGCAGAAACCGTATAAATCTGACGAATAAGACAGTCTCCCCACTCTAAAAGTCAGTTTAGCATACCACCCTGTCGGTGTCAACGCAAATACACTGTTAAATGTGAACAAATTTCATTGTTCCCGCATTGCATTCCGTGCCTCGCCGGGCATCAAAACAGGCAGGAACTATTGCTATCCCTGCCTGTCATCTTTCGATATACTATATTGATTCGTGATCAGGTTGGTGACGTCTGTGACCACACACTAACTCCCATCTGCCTGCCTCAGCAGGCGTACAAATCAGGATGGTGAAATCTATGATTTCACACTATAGATCATACTTTTCCCAGTCGCTTTTGTCTGCAATGATCGGAAGCCAGCAATCTATCTCAAACGGAACAGTTGTATATGGATCCGCATACCCATCTTCCACCGCAGTTCCGCGGCATGTGATGTGTGCCCTGTCGTTGCTGATCTCTGACACTGCCAACTTGTAATCCACGATCGGTTCATGCTCAAATAAGTAGAATAAATCTTCCCGCTCGTCCGCTTCCCTGATACTGCCCACCTCAAAGGTCATGCCCGCAAGATCCTCGATAGTCCGCGCTGATGTCCCTATAGTGCCCAGATTTAATCCCGGCGTTACCCTTTCCTGTCCAAAATCATTTTTTGTAAATGAACAGTCCACACTGTACGCCAGCCCATCCTCATCATCGTCAAATATATAAAATGCACTCTGTCTGTTGCTGGTGTCCAGCTCAAAAAAAGTACCGTTTAAGTTCAGTCCCCCGCCTCTGTCAGCCCCGTCGCGATTCATTTGCACTGACCCCTTTCAGATATATACATAGTTAGCAGTTACAGTCGTTCCGATATATTGATTACAGTGTATCACAACGGTATATCTACGTCAATCTCCTGCGTGCCAAAAGGCAGGAGATCGCCGTGTGTGCCGGTTTTTCCTGCGTACACAAAGGGCACACGATCAGTTCCTGAACACGATCCGCTCGGCGCGTGTGCACGCCCGGATATCCTTCTCGGACTTCCTATAATAATCGCGGAACTTTCTCGGACAGGTGATGACAAGCTCCGGAATCGTGTCCTTCATGGACAGATGCTGTTCCGTCTTTCTGCGGCGCACATCTGCGATCACATTTTTCAGATGCTCGCCAAACTCGATATCGATCTGCTCTGTCTCCCCCGTCTCCCACAGAGTTTGGTGCAGGGAGATCTCGTCCTCATACTGCCGGTAAAATTCCTGATAGATGTACTCTGTCACATACGGCGTGTAGATCGCGTACAGTTTCAGGATCCCGAGCAGACTGTAGTAGACTGCGATCTGCCCTGAATACCGCTGTTGCCGGCCGTGTTTGTCCGGCTGGTACAGCCGCTCCTTCGCGATCTCGATATAATAGTCGCAGAAATCTTTCCAGAACAGGTTGTCGATCTCGTGCCGCGCCTGTCCGATCTCGTAGTCCTCCAGCAGCGATGCCGCCCTGACAGTCGTCTCATTGACGCGCTGCAGGATCCATCTGTCAACCGGCAGCAACGCCGCTTTATCATAGTTCTCCGGCTTTGAGAAATCGCCCAGCTGCAGGATCGCAAACTTCGCGGCATTGTACAATTTCCGGATAAATCTCCTGGAGATCTTGAGCTCCTCCTCGTCGAAAAACGTGTCCGTCCCGAGCTTGCTGTTCGCCGCCCAATAGCGGATCGCGTCGGCAGAATGCCGCTCGATCAACGCCATCGGCGAACCGGCGCCGTTATTTTTGGATTTGCTGATCTTCTCGCCCGGTTTTGCCAGCACATAGCCGCTGATCATGATGTCCTTCCACGGGATCTTCCCCGTGTGGTACAGGCTTTTTACGATCGAGTAAAACGCCCATGTCCTGATGATCTCATGCGCCTGGCTCCGCATTCCCATCGGCAGCAACGGATCGGAAATGTCATCTTTTTCCTTGTACCGCGCATTGATCAGTGTCGTCACGGAGGAAGTCGCCCATGTGTCGAGGACTGCCTGCTCAGGAAGGAATGCAGTACACCCGCAGTCGCAGGCGGTCGTCGGGTTGTGCTCTATCGGATTGACGGGCAGCTGCTCCTCCTTTGCAAAGAGCGGTTTCCCGCAGTCCCTGCAGTACCAGACCGGAAACGGAACCCCAAAATACCGCTGCCTTGAGATGCACCAGTCCCACTTGAGGTTTTCCACCCAGATCTTGTAGCGGCTCTTCATGTGTGCAGGGTGCCAGTTGATCTCGTCCGCCGCGGCGAGGTACTTGTCTTTGTCCGTCAGCACATCGATGTACCACTGCCTGGACGGGAGCAGTTCAACGGCAGTGCCGCAGCGCTCGTGAACCGCGACCATATGACGGATCGTCTCCTGTTTTGCCAGATACCCGCCCTCGCGCAGCAGCCTGATCATATGCGCTCTCGCCGCCTCGACAGTCATGCCGCCGATCAGCGCCACACCGCGGTCGATCGTTCCGTCATGCAGGATGACCCTCCTGTACGGAAGGTTGTGTTTCTGACACCACTCAATATCCGTCGAGTCGCCAAACGTCGCGCACATGACCGCCCCGGTCCCCTTGTCCACGGAAACCGTGTCGTCGGACAGGATCGGGATCTCGAGATCGTACAGCGGCACGCGCGCTGTCTTTCCGATATATCCCTGCATCCTGCTGTCGTCCGGGTGCACAAAGACACAGACACAGCCCGCGAGCAGCTCTGGTCTGGTGGTCGCGATCACAAGGTCGCCCAGCGGCGTAGCAAAATTCAGATAGTTGAATGTCGTCTCGCACTCCCTTGTCTCTAACTCCGCCTGCGCGATGGACGTCCGGCACTCCGTGCACCACAGCACCGGAGACTCCTTCATGTACGCTTTCCCCGCCTTTGCCAGTTCAATGAAGGAGCGCTGGGAGATCTTCTGAGACAGGTCGGATATGGTCTGATATTGCAGACTCCAGTCCACGCTGAACCCCAGCCGTTTCCAGAGATCTTGAAATTCCGCCTCGTACTTCGCGATGGTTTTGAGGCATTTTGCCCGAAATTCGCTTCTCGGCAGCATGTTTGCGCGGATTCCCTCGTCCTTCTCGACCAGCCGCTCTGTCGGCAGCCCGTTGTCGTCAAAGCCAAAGGGATAGAACACATCGAAGCCCTGCATGCGCTTAAAGCGCGCGATCATCTCCGCCTGCGTGTAGGAAAACACGTGCCCGATGTGCAGTTTCCCGCTCACTGTCGGCGGCGGTGTGTCGATGGAAAAGATCTTCCGCTCTTTGCCGTTGTTGTACTTGTAAATCTCCTGCTCTGTCCAGAACTGTTCCAGATCGCTCTCTGTTTTCTGAAAATCATACTTTTGATCCATGTGGATACCTCCTTGTCAAGACTGTGACGGGTCCATTTTTACCCGTCATAACGGTTTACATTGTTGCACGTTTGACAACACAGACAAAAAAATCGCCCTAAGCAAAAGCTTAGGGCGAAACATGTCCGCGGTACCACCTAATTTCAGAATCATTCTGCACTCTGTACGATGCGGGAACAAAGCAAAACGCGTCAAGCCGATCCTGCCTGCTTTCGTTCCGATATCGCTTCCCTTGATAACGGTGGGAATCTCCGTTGGAGTCTACTTAGATCATGTGTGTCATATCTGTTCAATCCAAAGCTCAAAGGCTACTTCCATACCACCATCACGAAAGTTTTCACCAGCCACTTTCTCTCTGTTCATCCGGTAAGGAACGGCACGCAAATCTCCTTGTGTCTCAAGTACTTGCATTCGGTCCCGAAGTATGTACTCCTCCTCGTCAATGCTTTTTGTCTGTAATTGTTATCTAGAATTGTACCACAATATTTTTCTTTGTCAACAGGATTTTTGTTGTAGTTTCTGAATTGTAGTTTCTGAATTGTAGTTTCTGAATCAAAGTTTCCAAATCACAGGCAATCCCTACTCTGTCAGGTCGATCGTGACGGCGCAGTCCTCGAGCACCTCCTCTGAATCCGCTATCTGGCTCCCGTTCGCATCCCACGAAACGCGCACCGGTATGAGTGTCATTGTCGGGGAGGACGCGTCAAATCCCTTGATTTCCAGATCCTGTGAAAACGTGATCATGCCGTCCGCCCCCTGCTCCGGGTCGGAGCAGCCGTTGGAGCGAAGCCACTCCTCGTGCGTGAGCCTTCTGCCCGACGCGTCCTCCAGGATATAATCCCCCCACCGGAGGATCTCCATCATGCCTTCCTCCCGAACTTCCCAATCGAGATGCAGGTTGATGACGGACGGCGAGACTGTTACCTGGTAGGAGACGATCTGACCGAAGTCCATACCCGTGACGTTTCCGCTGTTCTGAGCGGCGGTGCCAAACTGATCGGATTTCACGGTGAAAGCGTAATCCGACCTGCTGTCCGGCGAAGTGTACACCTGAACCTTCACATTTATGACATCCGTGTCAGTTTTCTGCAGTTCCGGGTCGACGACCGTAACCTTGCATTCGTAGATGCCGCTGCCCGACTCGGTTTCCGCCACATACTCAAGCCGGCTGTCGACATCGTTAATGTAGACATGGTCGCCCAGTTCAAAGTACTCATTTGCCGGCTGTGCCCAGAACATCAGAGTCGCACCGTCATAGTAGGCGTCCGTCACCTGAAAGAGCGGCAGCTCCTGCGGGCTGCTGCCATCCGCTTCCGATCCCGCGGTGGTCTCCATGATGATCGCTTCCCCGGTCTCGTCGCCGTGGACGATGGACTGCTCCGCTCTCTCCGCATTGATCCCCAATCCGTCCAGCCAGTCCTGAAATACCGGCAGACGCGCCGCTGCCACGGTGCTGCCCGCCAGAACAAGACACGCGACAACCGGCAGCAATGCTTTGTAAAATTTCTTCCGCTTTGTCATCCGTCCTGTATTTTTGACAGGTTTCATGTGGGCGCTGACTTCCCTCGATACGATCTGCTGAAACCGCTCGGGCGTCCGGGGAAAACTTCTGCTCAATTCATCTGCAAAATCTTCATAGCTCATTCTCATAATCTTCCTCCTCACAATGCTCGCTCTCCATGATACAGCGAAGGTTTCTGCGACCGCGGCTCAGACGGCTCTTTACAGTTCCTGCGGGAACGTGCATGATCCTGGCGATCTCCTCGATGGAATATCCCTCCAGATAGTACAGCACGATCGTCAGACGGTATTCTTTTTTCAGCGCGCTCAGCGCCTCGTACAGATCAGCGTAATCCGCACTGCTGCACGCCTCCTCCTCCGGTTCCGTCCATATGGCGGCGCTCTTTTCCCGCTTTTTCAGCAGACTGTAGCACTCGTGGATCAGTATTCTGGTAAGCCATGTCCTGGCATACGCCTCCTGTTTCAGGGTGTTTAATTTGCCGAAGCCCGTAGCGATCGCCTCCTGCACCGCGTCCTCACAGTCCGCATCGTATTTCAGTATACTTTTTGATATGCGGTAAAGACTGTCTGTGGAAGAAAGCACCACGCCGGCAAATGCTTCTTTGTCCATTATATTCTCTCCTTTCCTCTTTGGAACTCGTTTACACCTATTAGAGGAATAACGCCCCCAAATGGTTCCCGATCGTTCAGATCACTCTCAATTTTATCCGAATCTGTGGTACACTATAAACAGCGCCTCTCTTTTTTGTGCAGAGATTGAGAGGACATGCGGCACAGACTTGGTTTATAATCATGATCAGATGTACTTTTGTACATTATAAAACATGGAGGTATTTTATGGAATGGATCAAACGGCTCAACGAGAGTATGTGTTACATCGAGGAACACCTGACAGATGAGATCGATTGCGAACAGCTCGGGCGGATCGCCTGCTGCTCTGCCTATCATTTTCAGAGAATGTTCACTTACATGGCAGGGGTTACGCTGTCAGAGTATATCCGCAGGCGGAAAATGTCCCTGGCGGCAGTCGATCTGCAGGGCGGGGACGCCAGGGTCATCGACGTCGCGGAAAAGTACGGATATCACTCCCCGACGGCATTCAACAGGGCTTTCCAGGGAATCCACGGCATCGCTCCCTCCGCGGTCAGAAACGAGGGCGTTGCCATAAAAACCTACCCTCCGATCACTTTTCAAATAATTGTCAAAGGAGCAGAAGAAATGAATTATCGGATCGAGAAAAAAGACGCGTTCCGCATTGTCGGCATATCCGCACCGCTCAACAGGGAAATCGAGAACAACTTTATGATCGTGCCTAAGATGTGGGAGGACGCCGCTGTCAGCGGCACGATACAGAAACTTGCAGAAATGATGGACACCCCCATCAAGGGGCTCCTCGGCGTGAGCGTCTGCAACGACGAGGAAGCCTGGAAATACTACATCGCTGTGGCAAGCACTGCGGAAAACAGCGGGTTTGACGACTACACCGTGCCCGCGTCCACCTGGGCAGTCTTTCCGGGCAGCGGCACGAACCAGTCCATACAGGAACTGGAGCGGCGCATTGTGACAGAGTGGCTTCCGACCTCCGGATATGAGTATGCAAATGCGCCGGACATCGAAGTGTATCTGAATCCGGATCCGCAGAATGCGCAGTATGAGGTGTGGATCCCTGTAAGGCGGGCAGGGGAGTGAACTTCACTCCCCTGCTTAAACCCTGAAAGATGCCACTGTCTGGTTCAGGAGCGCACTCAGGCGAAACAGTTCCTGCATCTGCTCCATGACAGCTGCAGAATTTTTGTCGGAGCTCTCCGCAGACCGCTCCACCTTTTCCATGAACTCCGCTATCTCACTGATAAGCCCCGTGATCTCTGTGATCGACGCATCGATGTCAGCCATGCTGGCACTCATCTCCTCTGACGATGCCCCCAGGTCATTGGAAATGTCATTATAAAATGCCGCGTCCTGCTGATACATCTGTGCCAGCGCAGTCATTTCCTGATAATCTTCCATCACTTTGCCGTTCATGAAATTCAGCAGCTTCTCAGAATTTTGGGAAAGAAAATCGACGTTCTGCACCACGCTCTCCGTCACTTTGCGGATCTGGTCAACCGCCAGTCTTGAGTGGTCCGCAAGCTCTCTGATCTCCTCCGCGACAACAGAAAACCCTTTTCCAGCCTCGCCAGCCCGCGCCGCCTCTATGGAGGCGTTGAGCGCCAGGAGGTTCGTCTGCGAGCTGATCGAGAGGATCTCCTCTGTCAGGGTATCGATCTCCTGTACCCTTTTGCTGTCCGCGATCGCCCGCTCAAGATCGGCACGCGTCTCCTGATAGAGTGCCACAGCCTCCTTTGCAGACCGGCTGGAGGCCTCATGCCGCTTTCTGGCGCGCTCCATGATACTGCCGGACTGCCCCACTGCCTCTCCTGCCTTTTTCGCGACCTTCTCGATCGCGTCTCCCAGTTCCTGTCCGTTATTTCTGATGCTGTCTGTCAGCCCGCGCGCCTGCAGTGTCTGCACCATCACCCTGATGACCAGCTCGGAGATACCGGAGATCTCCTGGTTTAATGCCGTCATTTTTGCAGAGGTCCCCTCCGCGATCATGCCGATATTTTCGGCGTCCTTCTTTGTGTTCAGTATGATCTCACGGATCTGCTGGCGCACCTCCGTCGTCGCCGTCCGGATCTGCTCTGTCTCGTTTTTGTACGCCTTCGGGATCGCTTTCTCAACGACCATGCTCTCCGAGAAATCTCCCGACGCAAACTGCTTGAGCATCTGGATCGGCGCGAGCATTTTTCCGATCAGCCCTGCCATGAACACCGCCACAAACGCGATGACCACCAAAGCGATCACGGCGGCTATCATGATCATGGCGGCAAGAGACTGCGTGACATTTGCCGTCGGCACGACAACCCCCAGTTTCCATCCGCTTCCGTCGATGTCCGACACCGCAAAGTAGCACTCGCTGCCGTCATAGTCTGTAAACCGGACCACATCCTGTTCCTTTCCCGTGATCAATGTCCCCAGCTCCGGCATGATATCTGTTGCGATAACAGCATTGTCCGCTGTTGGCTCATAGCTTTTGTTCCTGTGCGCCACATACTGACCGCTGCTGTCCACCAGAAATCCGTATGCGCCCTCCGCATAGTCGATGCTGCCCGTCAGGTCCGTCACAGTGCCGAGCGTGACATCCAGACCGATGACACCGGCAAGCTCACCATCGATATAGACCGGTGACGCGATCGTCGCGCACATCTGATTTGTCAGCACATCCCAGTAGGGATCTGTCACGATGACCGCTCTTTCCTGTGCCGCCTGCTGATACCACCCGCGCTGTACAGGGTCATAGCCATCCGGTATCTCCGCCGCCTGGTTCGACTGGATAAATCTGCTGTCCTTCGTCCCGCAATACAGATTTAAGAGTTCCTCCCTGCCCGATGCATGCGCGTCCACCACCGACTGCACTGTATCGGTCTCGATGCTTTTCCCGGTCTCGATACTCGACGACGCCCCGTCTGCGATCATTTTTTCGATCTCGATCCAGGTGTTGATCTCCTCCGCGTACTTATCCGCACCAAGCCGCAGCGCCTGTGTCTGATCCTGGATCATGCGCTTTCCCGCGACCGCGATGATCCCCACTGTCGTCAGCAGGATACTCGCCACCACGATCCCGATCACGCTGAATGTCAGTTTCCCTTTAATCGTCCTCAACAAAATGATATCCCTCCCATACCCTCTGGGTGCCCGTATACATAAATGTAAGTTGCCAAGACCTCCCTTAAAAATGAGCTCTCTGGCAACTTACAGGCGCAATAAACTGCCGCAGCAATCTATTCTGATATCATTATATGAAGCCAATTGTAGAAATGAAATATATGCGGAACAAATCGCAGTTTTTATGGCATAATTTGTCACAATGCCTCGTCTGACTCAAGCTGTCTGACCATGCAGTCGAAATCCAGATGAATCCCCGGCTCGCAGATCTGATTTTGCAGATGGCTGTGCATCTTCAGACAGTCTCCTCCCACAGATCCATAAAATAATTTTGCAAGGTGCCCTGCCACGACATCCACAGCAAAAAAGCCGGGATAGATTGTGTCAGTTATCTTCTTTCAAACCCTTGATCACTGCCCAGTAGTTTTGAATGATCCTTTTCTTCCATGCGATAAAGATGCAGCCGCAAAATACGACGGTCGCTCCGAGCATCACCACCCATGGGCTTATCCCGGAATTATGGATAAACTTCGAGACATCATCATTTTGGGGGGCTTTGCCAGCCAGATATAATATGGGCACAAGGATCCACGAAAGAACGGAACAGACAGGAGCGATCAAAAATAAGTACGAACAGATCCTATAGCGCGTACTTTTTATATTGTCCCGGTAAGTCAACATGTATGCGACCGCCGCAAGGACAGGCAGCAGCATCCCCGCAATATTCGTGAGCGATAATGTCACTGCGGTAAACGTGCCGCCCTCATAAGTCGTATATGCGCCCAAAACGCTAAATTTTGTGATGCGGGCGCCACAGAGTACGGCGACCAGGGCATGCCCTCCTTCATGCAAAATAATATACACAGGAAGGCTCACCAAAATACTCGCTACCGCGAACAACGTTGTTCTCACTCTCAAACTCATTGAACACACCTCACACTTTTTGACCGGGCAAAACATCTGACACAACCTTACAGCGCTTTTTGTAGCACGCGATTCCGTACCGATATATCGTCTTCATTCCGTTGTCGATCAGTGCTTCCTCATATCCCCGATCCCGGATCTGACGCAACGCCTCCGCGCAGGCATCGTCAAAAGCAGCATTTTCCGCGTATTTTAGTTCAATGATGATCCCTATATCCCTATCCTCCACCTCGATGCTGATATCACTGCAGCCCTCGCCGGACTCTGCGTTTGATGAGACACGCCAGTCATCCATATGTGCGAAAAGCCCCAATAAGATACCGTGATAAAAATTTTCCTTCCTGCTTTTCCTCACATTGACATCCCGGATACTGATGGTCTTTCTCAGATATGAAGTAAAACCTTCCTCGATCGCAGCCACATCATTTTCCACAAACGCCCTGCAGAAATCTGCCAGTTTATGACTGTCCCTCGCCGCTTCCTCGTCAAACCATTCCCGGATCTGCCGCGCATAGATCCAACGGATCTCCCTGTTTGGAATCACAAGTTCTGTAAGCCCGCTCTCATCCTCACCGCGCTGTGTGAGATACCCTGTCGTGAAGAGAATGCTCCATAGATTGTCTATCGTGGAATCCAGATCCCTGTAGGTCAGTTCCTGATGGATCTCCTTCTTGACGCTTCCGCCATCGATCAGAAGTTCGATCTCGTTTCTGGTGGCAGCTTTCGCCCTGTCGATAAACTTCCGCACCAGGTCGTTGCTGCTCGTATTGACCCAGTAATTCCGCGGCTCTGTGGCATTTCCGCCGCGCAGATCACCGCAGTAATTGATCACATCCCACGGACAGTAAACTTCCAGATCCCCAAACGTATATCCATCATACCACTCCTTTATTGCTTCATACTGATCCATAAACCCATAATATTCAAGTATCTGCCGGACTTCCTTGTCCGTAAAGCCAAAATGCTCATTGTAAAGGACATCCTTGACTGTATACACATTCATATTATTCAGCCCCGTAAATATGCTCTCTTTCGACACGCGCAGACAGCCTGTGAGCACTGCAAAATAAAGGCTGCTGTTCGTTTTTAATGCCTTGCCGAACATCGCCCTGACAAAATCAACCATCTCATCATAGTACCCTGATCGATACGCCTTATCAAGCGGCACATCATACTCATCGATCAGCAGGATCACTTTCCGGTCATAATATTTTTCCAGAAACTGTGTCAGCAAAAAGAGACTTTCCTGCATCAGCTCGTCAGGCACTGTATAGAGTCCCTCTCTGCTCACATGGACCAGTGCCTCATACTGCCGACGTTCCATCTCAGTCAGACAGTCACTCTGTGCCAGACACGAAAACCTGGCTGCCTCCCTCGCAATGATCGAGCGCAGTTTGTCCTTCGCATCGGCAAAGTTCACTCCCACTGCTTCCTTTAAAGTGATTGAAATGACCGGGAATTTCCCCATGTACTCGTCGCACAGCTCCTTTTCGTCGGAGATGGCCAATCCGTCAAAAAGCGCACGGTCACTGCCCGCCTCAAAGAAATATTTGAGCATGCTCATATTCAACGTCTTGCCAAAACGCCTCGGACGTGTAAACAGATTGACTTTTCCCAGATTCCGCAGCAGATCCCTGATCAGTCCCGTCTTGTCCACATAATAAAAATCCAATGTCCGTATTTCCTCGAAATCCTCGATCCCCATCGGAAGCCTTGTCTTTCTCATCCTATCCCTGCTCTCCTGAATGACTGTTGTTACAATGATTATATACCAAAAAGCGGATTTCCTCAATCATAAAGTTGGGGCTACGTCAGATCACCGTTAGCGGGATTGTCGAGCACCTTGCCGCTCTCGTCAAAACGCGAGCCGTGGCAGGCACAGTCCCACGAGTGCTCGGCGGGGTTCCATTTCAGCGCACAGCCGAGGTGGGGGCAGCGCTTTTTTGTCGGTGTGAGCAGATTCTTGATCGATTCAAAACCATTTACAAAGAGCTGCGGTCTGATGATACTGCGCGACGGGTCAAACGCTTCCTCAAATCCATTGTGTCTGCCGCAGATCCTGTCGCTGAGCAGCACCGCCGATAACATTGCGCCTGTCATCCCCCATTTGTTGAAGCCGCTCGCGGTGTAGAGATTCGCCGTGTTTTTTGAATATCTGCCGATGTACGGGATATGGTCAAGACTCATGCAGTCCTGCGCCGCCCAGAAATATCTCTCGGTGGCATGAGGATACTGTTCCCTGGCAAACTGCCTCAGTTCATCCCAGTTTCCGCCGCTTTTGCCCGTGCGGTGCCCTCCGCCGCCCAAAAGCAGCAGATCGCCGTAATTTCGAAAGGAAAAGCCGGTCCTGGATTCGTCAACGTACATTCCGTCAACGTTCTGCGCATTTTCCAGCGCCATCACATAAGAACGGTGCTGATACAGTTTCAGGAAATAGCTTCCGTGCTTGTTGATCATCGGAAAATGCGTCGTGACGATGACTTTGCCCGCGCTGATCCTTGCGCGGTCCGTGACAGCCGTCGTGCCCTCCATTTCCCGCACAAAAGTGTGCTCATAGATGTTCAGTCCCTTTGCGACCGCATACAGAAATCGGAGCGGGTGGAACTGTGCCTGGTCGTCAAAGCAGACTGCTCCCACAGTGTTTATTGGCAGGGGCAGGTCTTTTGCAAACACGGCGTTATAGCCGATCTTTGAGAGTGCACTGATCTCGTCCTCGAGCTTTTGGCGGTCATCCGTGGCATATACATAATTGTTTTTTATCTCATATCCGCAGTCGATCTCCCTGCACAATGCAGCGTATTTCCCAAATGCCATGCGGTTTGCCTGCAAGTACATGTCCGCCCTTTCCAGACCGCTGCTTTGCAGCATCTTATGATAGCACAGACCGTGCTGAAAAGTGATCTTTGCAGTTGTGTTTCCCGTTGTCCCGCCGCAGATCCTGTCCTTCTCGACCAGAACATAGGGCACGTCGTTCTGCTGCAGAAAATACGCGGTCAGGATTCCGGCAATGCCGCCCCCTATGATCAGGACATCCGTTTCCACATCACTTTCCAGTGTCGGAAACTCATGGCGGGTGACAGTTTCATTCCAGAGTGATCTCACTATTCACAATCCTTTCGTTTTCAATGTTTGGCAGATTGTGAACTGCATAGAAGCAGCTTAACAATCCCATGCAGCATTGTAGTATTTTTCTTTACAATTCTTTTATAATATTTCCGCACATTTATCAATTTATTCGAGATGACACAAATATGTTTTCCCTTCGCCCCTCAGCCCACACACCGCCTCAGCGCCCTGCTTCTCCTACACAGAACTGCACAAAATAATCGAGCAGGATCCTCCCGCTCGATTTCTACGCGTATTCTCTATTTACCGATCGCATCCGTATAAAAGTCAACAATTTTTTCAAACAGTTCCTCATCGATCTGAGATGTCAGCTGCTTGTCGATGGTATCGTTCCACTCTTTCTTGATCTCGTCTGGAACTTCATTCTGATACTCCTCCAAAATGAGACTGTACTCCTGATTTAATTGTTCCATGTACTCCATGCGCTCCGGACTATGATCCATCATCAGATTGCCGTGCTCCCTGCCCTCGAGCAGAACAAACTGCACATCATCTCTCGTAACCTTGTCCCGGTTAGCGTAGATGCAGGGACCATCGAAGCCGACAAAATCATCCAAGTCTCCCTGAATGATCATCACCGCTGTATGCTTTGCGCGGTTGATCCCGCTTGTCGCCGTGAGATTCATCTTTTCTCCAAACTTTGCGCGCAGCACCATCCAGATAAATGGTTTCTCAATGCAGGCAAAAGAACCAATAAGACTCTTCCCCACATAGGTCATCTCCTCAAGACTGTTGTTGTATCCTGCCAGGCTGGCAACCGCTATGATATCATGGTCATAGTTCAGGATAGCCGTCGTCGCAAAACCTCCCCAGCTATGACCGTACAGACAGATCGGAAGTCCGTCAAACACTGGATTCTGCTCGACGTAGATCAATGCATTGTCGAGATCGATCACCGACTGTACAAGCCCGACACAGCTGTCGCCGGTCGAAGCGCCGCTCCCAGTGTTATCATAGGCAAATACCATAAATCCGTTGTCCACAAAATATTTTGTCTCGCCTATATATCCCTCCGAATCCGAACCAAGCCCATGGGATACCACCACCAATCCCTTTGTATTGTCCTTTCCATAGATATAGCCTGTCAGCGTCTCGTCCCCAGAGGGAAACGTCACCGTCTCCCTCTCAAAATCCTCATAGTCTGCCCATCGCATATACTCAGAATACTTCTTCTGCTCACTCCTGTTAAAATATTGTCTCATGAAATGATTGATCAATGCAAAAGAGACAACAACGAAAATAACTGCCAAAACGCCAACCACGATCATAAAAATCTTCAAAAGCCTGCCGCTTTTCCTCATGCCAACATATTCTCTCCTTTAAACACCCCACAAAATAGTTTCATGCAAACTGCTGTGACTCCACACCGATCGTCACATTTTCTCCATTGACATTCCATTCTTTGGCGTTGGCAAAACCGCTCCCGCCGTAAACAAACGCATCTGCCAGCACTTTATCACCGATCACTTTCTCGTTTTTCTTAACGACCTCTGCAATCGTGTCATTGCCGCTGATATAGACCTTGATGTGATCCATGACCTCAAATCCAGAGTCTTTTCGCATGTTCTGTACCTTGCTGATCACCTCGTAGACAAATCCTTCCTCCACAAGTGCCTCTGTCAGGTTGGTATCAAGCACGACCGTGACTGTATTATCCGCCTCAGTTACGTACCCCTCCTTCTGCGAGATGTCGATCAGCAGATCCTCCTCCGCGAGTTTCACCTCTGTACCATTCACATCAAAAGCAATGAAACCGTCTGCCTTCAGCGCATCCATCGCCGCATTGCCATCGATCGCAGAAAGCTTTTCCCTGATGCCGCCGAGCTGTTTTCCGTACTTTGGTCCCACCGTCTTTAGCTGCGGCTTGAACGTGTAGGTCGTAAACTCCCTGACATCATCCGTAAACACGACCTTCTTGACATTGAGCTCGTCCTCGATGATCTCCTGATAAAATGCGTCCAGCGTAAACGGCGCCTTGATGAACATGGTGCTGATCGGCTGCCTGTTCTTGATATTTGCCGTATTTCTGCAGGCGCGCCCCATGACAACCGTCTTTAGCACCGCCTCCATGTCCGCCTCGAGCTGCTTGTCGATAAGCTTTTCATCGACCGCCGGGAAGTCGCACAGATGGATGCTCTCCGGCGCAGACTTGTCGATGCTGCACACGAGATTCCGGTAGATGTCCTCTGTCATGAACGGAATCATGGGCGCCGCCGCCTTTGCGATCGTCACAAGCGCGGTGTAGAGCGTCATGTAGGCATTGATCTTATCCTGCTCCATGCCCTTTGCCCAGAAGCGCTCGCGGCTGCGCCTCACATACCAGTTGCTCATCTCGTCGACAAACTCCTGCAGAGCCCTTGCCGCCTCGGGAATCCTGTAATTCTCCAGGTTATAATCCACTTCTCCCACCACAGTGTTGAGCTTTGACAAGAGCCACTTATCCATCACCGGCAGCTTGTCGTACTCAAGCGTGTATTTCGTCGCGTCAAACGCGTCGATATTTGCGTAGAGCACAAAGAATGCGTACGTGTTCCACAGCGTACCCATGAATTTGCGCTGCCCCTCCTGCACTGCCTTTCCGTGAAAACGGTTCGGGAGCCACGGCGCTGAATTGACATAGAAATACCAGCGGATCGCATCGGCACCATACGTCTCGAGCGCCTCAAACGGATCGACCGCATTGCCCTTTGACTTGGACATCTTCTGCCCATTCTCATCCTGCACATGACCAAGTACGATGACATTTTCATACGGCGCTTTATTAAACAAAAGTGTAGATTCTGCCATCAGCGAGTAGAACCAGCCGCGCGTCTGATCCACCGCCTCGGAGATAAACTGCGCCGGGAACTGCTGCTCAAACAGCTCCTTATTTTCAAACGGATAGTGGTGCTGCGCAAACGGCATCGCGCCGGAGTCAAACCAGCAGTCGATCACCTCCGGAACTCTGTGCATCTCCTTTCCGCAATCGGAACACTTGAACGTCACCTCGTCGATATACGGTCTGTGCAGCTCCACCTGTGCGGCATCGGGATTGCCGCTTCTGTCCGCAAGCTCCTGTCTGCTGCCGATGCACTCCTGATGACCGCACTCGCACTCCCACACATTCAGCGGCGTCCCCCAGTAGCGGTTGCGCGAGATGCCCCAGTCCTGGATATTTTCAAGCCAGTCCCCGAAACGTCCCTTGCCGATGGACTCCGGAATCCAGTTCACAGTGTTATTATTTCTGACCAGATCATCTTTCACAGCTGTCATCTTGATAAACCAGGACTCGCGCGCATAGTAGATGAGCGGCGTGTCACAGCGCCAGCAGTGCGGGTACTCATGCTCAAATTTCGGCGCATCGAACAAAAGCCCCTTCTCCTCCAGATCTTTCAGGATCATCGGATCAGCCTTCTTCACAAAAACGCCTGCGTAAGATGTCTCCTCCGTCATTTCACCCTTGCCGTTAACAAGCTGCACAAACGGCAGGTCATATTTTCTGCCGACATTGGCATCGTCCTCACCAAACGCCGGCGCAATGTGTACGATACCAGTACCGTCTGTCATGGTGACATAGTTGTCACAAGTGATAAAATGGGCTTTCTTGTGCTGCTTTTCGATGATCCCCGCCGCAAAGTCAAACAGCGGTTCATACGCTTTGCGCTCCAGATCAGTACCCTTATATGTTTCCAGCACTTCAAACGGTTTGTCACCCTCATTCTCCGCCAGTTTTCCGAGAACTTTATCGAGAAGCGCCTCCGCCATGTAGTACGTGTAACCGTCAACAGCCTTCACTTTACAGTAGGTCTCATCCGGATTGACGCAGAGCGCCACGTTTGAGGGGAGTGTCCAGGGTGTCGTCGTCCACGCAAGGAAATACGCCTCCTCGCCGACTACCTTGAACCGCACGACTGCCGAGCGCTCCTTGACAGTCTTATAGCCCTGTGCGACCTCCTGTGAGGAGAGCGGTGTCCCGCATCTCGGACAGTAGGGCACGATCTTGAATCCCTTATACAACAGCTTTTTATTCCAGATCTCCTTCAATGCCCACCACTCGGACTCGATAAAATTATCATGGTACGTGACGTAGGGATCATCCATATCCGCCCAGAAACCGACTGTTCCCGAGAAATCCTCCCACATACCCTTATACTTCCACACGGATTCCTTGCACTTTTTGATAAAGGGCTCCATGCCGTACTCCTCGATCTGCTCCTTGCCGTTGAGCCCCAGAAGCTTCTCAACCTCAAGCTCGACAGGAAGACCATGCGTATCCCAGCCCGCCTTCCTCGGCACCATATATCCCTTCATGGTGCGGTAGCGCGGGATCATATCCTTGATGACGCGCGTCAGCACATGCCCGATATGCGGCTTGCCGTTTGCAGTCGGCGGTCCGTCATAGAAAGTGTACGTCTCGCCCTCCCTGCGGCTGTCCATACTCTTTTGAAAGATATCGTTGTCCTTCCAGAATTTTTCTACATTCTTTTCTCTGTCCACAAAATTCAGGTTTGCGTCTACCTTATTATACATTTTTTCTTCTCCTTTCATTTTTTTCATTGCGGAGCAATGTTCTCCTCTCCACCCATGCACCACCTTAACGGCGTCCTTCCCTGCACAGGGCTGTGCTATCGAGCATGGAAGTTTGTTTCTCCCCACTCGCACTGGGCGTCCGTCAGCTTCTGCTGGCATTCTTCCTCGGGATGCCCGTGTGCATAAAAAGGCTCTCATCCTGTAAATAGGACAAGAGCCTCGCAATCGTTGTACCACCTAATTACAGCGTACTCCATCTTAATCCACCCTTTCGTCCGCAAAAGCATCAAAAGATTTTATACACGTTCCCTTTAACGCCGGAAAATGCGTCAGTACCTACTCTGCTCCTACTATGCCATTTAAGCGCACCTGAACATTTCAGCCTGCAACTCAGGAGTGATCTTCGACAATCCCATACTCGTACTGGTTCCCACCTTGAACATAGTCCCAAAATATTCCTGCCATCAATCCGCCCACATTGTGTATGATCTGTACTGGCTAACACAAAGCATTGTTCTTCATGCTTTTGCATTGCTCTTCATGCCTTTGCATTGTTCTTCATGCTTTTGCATTGCTCTTCATGCTTTTGCATTGCTCTTCATGCTTTTGCACATTACACTGCTTGCATTCAACACAAATCATTCACAAACTGTGATCTCACAACCGACAAAAATACGCATCCTCCATGCCCATCCAGCTCTCTGCGACTTTCTGACACTGTGTACTGTCTCCGTCATCGTCTTTGTTAATATAATAGATAGTATTAGTATAAAACCCACTCTTCTCACTTGTCAAGTAAAAAAGCCAAATTACAATCCGCATCACCACTATGCTTTCTCACAGACTTCGCACCATGGTGCGAAGTCCTGGGCTGAACTGTAACTCCGCATCCATTATAATTAAAGACTGCACTATTTCTGTTCATAACTGACAATGGCGGCAACAAAGCATATTCAAACTAATATTCGATAATATATGGCGTTATTCTCGAGCATGTTTGAAAGTTGCTTTCTGGCAGATGTGCACGATTTGCGAGAGATAAATCATCTTACATACCCGCTCTGACAAAAGCGCACAATAATGTTTCAGAATATTTTTTAATTATCAATGTAGTAAAATAAGCCAACACAGCCTGCTGCACCTCCTTTAATTGGTGCAAAATAGACAAATTTCGCCACTGGTCAATTCTGACCCTTGAAAAGTGGACCAAATATGCTTACAGTAATATTATCTTAACTATTTCATTCCTCATAGTTAAAGACGAAACCTTAATTCTGCGGACTGCGCTTCTATGTGCAGTCCGCATCTTAAGAAACTGTTGATCAAAAACGAAACAGGATCGTTATTTTATAACGCTTCCTATATCAATCTCAAAATTATATTATGGAGGGGCTGTTCAAATGAAAAATTTAAATCTCAAAAAACTACTTTTGATGCTTGCAGTTGTGATTATCGTACAAAATGGCGTTATTATCGCATCGAATGTTAACGGAAATACCGGCTCTAGCTCAGATGAATACGGTATTGCTCCATGTAGTGACTTACCAGTAATTGATGAAAGTTACAACTGATATAGTTTGTCTTTATAAAAGTCCTCATATACTGTTTGTCCGTAAAAATGACTGAGTATAGCACATTGATTCAAAATTTCAGTCATTTTTTCTTTATTTGATCTCCGTTTTATTTGATTCTCCTGTTCCATTTCATTCCACCCAATCTCATATAAAGCATTACTAATCAACCACATTCTCTTATGTGTTAAATCCTCTCTTAATACTTTTCTATCCAAGTTTGCTGCATCTTGATGTTTACCCATATTTCCTAATTCATTTACAATAAATATTACAACATACTCATACACTGCTATGCAGTCCGACAATGCATTTTGACTTTCGTACAAATCAAAAAAATGTAATAAAAAATTGATATGACTTCTTTTATCCATACCTTCCAGTCCATATAACATATTTCGAATGCATGAAACTTCCATTTCTGTTAAATACATTTCTTTTTTACAAACCAACTTTTCCAAATTCAGTGTACATCTAAGAGCTATCTCTTCCCGCCTAATAAAATCTTTTTTAGAAATCTTCCCTTCTCGCCAATCCAGCGATGCTTCTAACTCTATCATATATTGTTTATTTTCTGGAATTTCTAATGATATCTTCTTTTTCATCTGGTTCATTAATTCTCTACATCTATTAAACTTCTGGTTATTACGACTAATGATCATTTCATCTCTCAACCTCAGCACTTCCCTATCATTTGTCACCAGACGAGCGCGCTGAAATTCCTTGGACAGCCCAAGCCTTCTGAGCAAGGCATTCAAAGCCTCCTGCTGCATGTTTGCTTCCTTCTTCTCTGCCCTGCGCAGTGTCCTAACAGAACAGATCTCTTTGCATAATTCCTTCTGCGTAAGACCGCACATCTCCCTGCGAATGCGCAGAACATCTCCGATATAAAATACCCATCTCTGTCGATACAGATATGTACAATCCTGCATATATGCTGGCACGTTACATTCTGCCGAAAGCTTTTTGAGCAGCTCTGCCAGTTCCATGCTCTCCTGATATTCTGTCCGCAGTTTTGCACTTTTTGCCCCCGCTGCTCCCAAGCATTCCAATATATTAATCTTCATCTCCAGAAGTTCCAGCAGAAAATATGCCCTTCCCGTATCCCGCAGCATTTCGACTGCCTGGTTACAGACCTTCAGGCATTCACTCCAATCCTCCGTTTGCCGGTTATCACGTCCGACAAAAATCTCCTGCAGATAGTAATACACGATCTTCGGATAAACCTTTACCCTTGACAGATCATCGAAAACAGCGCTTTCCACAAATGTCATTAAATCTTTGCACTTTGCTGCAAAATCCTCTCCCTTATGATAAAATTCGTACTCAAGGATCATATTGACCTCTTGAATAGATAACAATTTCTTCTCCAGACACAGGTTCTCTATATCAGGAACCGTACACCTCACAGCAGCATCATAACAGGCTGCGATCTCACACCAGTCTGTCTCCTGCTGCTTTAAGATCTCTGCCTGCATCACAAGACAGAACTGCCGCTTGATCCTGTCATTCACAGGCGCTTCTTTTTCATATGCCAAAACCAGTTCCTGCGCACTTTGTGTGTCACGCCGTTCTATGGCGTACAAGATATTCCGCTGATGATCCCACGCTCTATAGTCCTCAATATTCAACAGATTTTCGTACATGTCGCTCGCGATCCCCAATCTCCCCAACAGACGGTCTCGCACACTTTTGGGTATCGGACGCTGCCCCTTCTCAATCCTTGCGAGCCGGCTGACTGTCATCAATCCCTCCGCCAATTGATCCAGATACACTTTTTCTTCAATGCGGACCCTTTTCAAAAATATGTAAAAATCCTGCTCTGACTCTGGTATTGTATCTTTATCATCTTTTCTCTTCATTTCTCTTTTGATGTTCCTCTCCGCCAAGACATGTAAACAAAAATAACTTATGAATCAAATAAATCTCTTCACAAGTTTTTCTAGCGCATAAAAAAGATTGTTCAAACATGCTATAAATTGTTTATAATCAATTTATAGCATTTTACAGACGCAAACAAGGGACAGAGTTGTCCAAGCAACAACTCTGTCCCTTTGCCGACAGGACATCATCCCTTTATTCCAAAGAATCGATATATTTCATGTAATTGACAACCATCAGCGCGATCTTAAATGTCAATGCATCATCAAATTTCCTGATGTCAAGTCCGGTGGACTGATGCAGCTTTTCTATCCTGTATACAAGCGTATTTCGATGCACATACAGCTGCCTTGAAGTCTCTGATACATTGAGATTGTTGTCAAAGAATTTCTGTACCGTCGTCAGAATCTCATCGTCAAGATCATCGGGAATATTGTCACCAAAGATCTCCTTCATGAAGATACGGCACAGATTGATCGGAAGTTGATAGATCAATCGTCCTATACCAAGTGTATTGTAGGCACTGATCGACTTTTCCATGTAGAAGATCATACCCACATCGCGCGCCATCTTTGCCTCCTTATAGGATTTGGACACTTCCTTGAGTTCAGGTACAATCGTCCCATAAGATACCTTTGTGATCAGCATCGCCTCTGCATTGAGCATGTCCACGATCACCTGGGCAGTCTGCTCCACTTCCTCATAAGCCTCCAGCGAGCTCACTTCTTTGATCAGAATGATATTTTTCCGTTCCACAGCCGTCAGATAGCACCCTGCCTGTCCCTCAAAAATATTCTTCAACATCTCCATGGAAATGTTATCCTTGTCATTCTGAGCCTCGATCAGATACACCACACGCGGTATCTCCGAAGCAATGTGAAGCTTTTTGGCCCGGTTATAGATATCGACCAGCAGCAGATTGTCGAGCAGCAGATTTTGAAAGAAATTGTTCTTGTCAAAATGCTCCTTGTATGCGATAACCAGATTTTGTATCTGACTGACTGCCACCTTTCCGATCATATAAGCGTCTGCTCCAGCGCCCTTGGCGATCAGCACATAGAGCACATCGCCATCCTCGAGAACTTTCAGCATATGATACCCGCCTACGATCTGGCTGTCGGCTGGTGAACTGACAAAATTTTTCACCAGTTCCTGTGATACATTCCTGTTGTCAAACGTTGTTGCTACCGTAATTCCTTCCATATCGATCACGCACAGATCGATCTTTGTTATGACCTTTAACTCGTCAATACTTGTCTGAATTACCTGGTTTGAAATCACTGTTCACTTCCTCCTATCTCGTTATAGTACGCTTCTGCGAGGAACCATAAAGATATTATGTCTTTACAATTTCTAAAAAACCCGGGTGAAACATTTCACCCGGGTACTTTACCACTAATATCACAAATAACTAGTTGGTGATGATCTTCTCTGTCTCTTTGTCAAATACATGGATCTTCTCAATATCAATAGCAAATTTAACCTTATCACCAGGTCTAGCAGTTGTTCTGGGATCAACTCTCGCCGTGATCGGGAACTCTGCCAGATCAGCATATAAGAATACTTCTGCACCGAGCAACTCATATACACGGATCGTTGTCTCAAATGTGCTGTCAGACTTTGCCTCTACCATCATCTGTGAATCATAGATATCCTCTGGTCTGATACCAAATGTAACGGTCTTTCCGTTGTATCCGCCATCGATGAGCTTCTTAGACTTTGCGGGAGGAAGCGGAATAGAAAGTCCAGCCACCTTTAAGCTCGCGGTGTCGCCCTTCACTTCAACAGAAGCGTCGATAAAGTTCATCTGCGGAGATCCCATGAATCCTGCAACGAACAGGTTCTGCGGCTTCTCATACAAGTTCTGCGGCGTATCTACCTGCTGAACGATACCGTCCTTCATAACTACGATACGGGTACCGAGTGTCATAGCCTCTGTCTGGTCATGTGTAACGTAGATGATGGTTGTGCCGAGTCTCTGGTGCAGCTTTGCGATCTCGATACGCATCTGTACACGGAGCTTTGCATCCAGGTTGGAGAGAGGCTCATCCATCAGGAATACTTTAGGATTACGCACGATCGCACGTCCCATGGCAACACGCTGTCTCTGACCACCTGACAAAGCCTTCGGCTTTCTGTCGAGGAGCGCTGTCAAGTCGAGGATCTTAGCTGCTTCCTTAACCATTTTATCAATCTCATTCTTGGGAACTTTTCTTAATTTAAGACCGAATGCCATATTGTCATACACTGACATATGAGGGTACAGAGCGTAGTTCTGGAATACCATCGCGATATCTCTGTCCTTTGGCTCAACGTCATTCACAACTCTGTCGCCAATCTTCAATTCGCCGGAAGAAATGTCTTCAAGTCCTGCGATCATACGAAGTGTCGTTGACTTACCACAACCTGAAGGTCCTACGAAGATGATGAACTCTTTGTCAGCAATTTCAAGGTTGAAATTTTTAACTGCTTCGAATCCATTTGGATATACTTTACAAACATTTTTTAAAGATAAACTTGCCATTTTGAACTGCCTCCCGAATTATAGATTATTTTGTTTCGTTGAAAGGATTATGTATTTGGACATTCTTTCAACAGGTTGTTTTACATGTTTCAAGTATAGAATAAATTTGCCAAAAATGCTATACCATAAATCCACAAAGTTTTTTAAATGCTTATGTAACAATTGCTTACAAGTTACTAAAGGGGTTGTCATTTGTTATCTCATGTAAGCAGTTTGTTCAACCTTCACGGTTAATTCTGTACAGTTTCACCAAAAGAAGAATCTATTTTTGCTTATTTGTGTCACTATTGAGGCTGCTTTCGGGCACTTCCACAAACTTTCCGTTCCGAAATACTTTAACCATTTTATTTTCGCGCTCGATGCGGTCGCTCTCCGCAAATATACCGCTGTCACCATCCTGGTCGTCCTCCTCCCCTGACGCTTCTTTGCTGGCAGCAATGATCGCCTCCTCGTATTTCTTGAATACACGCAGCAGCAGTTTTGCCTTGACATAGAAGACAACCCCAAATGTCATCAGTATGAGCACTGGCAGCGCCTGCGGGAACAAAAAGAGTATGATGACCGGTACCGCATAGACCGCCACCAGCAAAAACGCCGTCGGCATATGCGAAAGTGCCATCAGAAAAGCATTCTTTATCGTATTTTTGACCGGATTGATAAATCGCGCCTGAAGCGGGAATATGAAGACCACTCCCATGAGCACCACGATCGTTACCATCGTCATAGCGATCTGCATCCACTGGGCAAACTCGATCCCGGAATAGGCTAAAATCCTGTAATCCGCCAGGAGGATCCCGAAGATGACAAGGAGTATGAGCCAGATCACCGTCCCCTGCTTAAAGTTCTCCTTGAACGCCTTCCAAAAGCCTTTTACAATATAAGTCTCCTCATTTCTCACCATCTTGTAGCTCATATAATACGCCGCCGAAAATGAAGCCCCGATCGTAAAAAACGGAATACTGAAAACAATGAACAGAAAATTCAATATCATGATATCTGCCACTTTGTTCAGAAAACTCATCAATGGACTGTCAAGCTTAAACATACTGTAAATTCTCCTCTCGTTTTGCTCAGCTCAGGCTCGAATATACCTGATTGTAATTGCGCAGCAGCTTCTGGTGCGTCACCAGTGCCATGTCCGCCTTCTGCTTTGCCTTGTCCATGATCTCATCATAATTCTTCAGGAACGTATCTGCAACGATCCCCTCATATTTGCCGGAAATGATGCCGTTGTTGAGATCGTCGATGATCTCCTCCTTCGTATATGCCTCCCTGTAGGGCTTGGGTTCCATCGAATTGACCACCTGCTCCGAGATCTGCAGGATCGCTTCCTTCTCATCCATCACACTCGCTTTCAGCCCGCGCGGATACCCGCTTCCGTCAAAGCGCTCATGATGTCCCGCCGCGATCCTTATGATCTCCTTGGAGAGTTTGCGTTCCAGCGTCTTTTCCATGATGTCCACATGAGTCTTGACCAGGTTCTTCTCCTCCTCACTGAGTGTCCTCGGTGCGTTGAGCAGTTCGCTTGGGATCGCCAGCATTCCGATATCGTGGAGCATCGCAGCATAGTACACTTCATTTTTGTCCAGCTCGCTCAGCCTCAGTTTTCTGCCAAGCTCGCGGCACACATAGATGGTCGCCACGGTCTCGGATACCATCTGTTCCTCCTTGAGCCCGGTACAGTACATGAGCATCTTTAAGTACTTTTCCTTCTCGATATCCGACAGCAATATATACTCAAGGCTCTCGTTGTACTCTGCCTTGTAACTGTTATCCCGTATTTTTGTAAAGATGTCATGCGCCTCCACGGTCCTGACAAGCAGCTCGCACACCCTGGGATCATATTTTGTCCCGGCGTACTTCTCGATCAGTCTGTGATCAAATTTTGCCCCAAAAGATCTCTGCCAGATGTCCATGATCTCCGCCACTTTCAGGACCTCCATCTCAAAGCGGTACCTGTAATCCATGTCCTTTGTCTTGCTGTAGTCCATATGATGGTAGAGGATCATCTTAGACTGCTCCTCCAACGGAGAGAGATACCGCAGAAAAAGGTAGCCGTATACAGAATGCGGTGTCGGATTTTTTGACTCAAAAGTCAGTGCCTTGCGCACATCATCCGTCTTGTATGCCCCGATGTCATGGAGCAGCGCCAGCACCATATAGTCCGCGATCTCATATTTTTCGTATGCTCCCTGCGTTTCCAACATCTTTGACATGATGTAGCTCACCCGCATACTATGATGTGCCAGGGTTTTGTTCATCAGCCTCACTGTCTCATAGATCAAATCTGCCATATTTCTGCTTGTGATATATTCTACTGCCATTTTTCCACCTCATTTATTATATTAATGTATAACCGACCGCACGCCGCAAAATCCCTTGTGATCGCATGCATCTATAGCATGATACTGCGTTTCATTGGCGTATACCGGATCCCGTCACATGCCTGCTCCACATCGGTATCGACAAATCCCATGCGGTGATAAAATCCCGTCGCATAAGGCGCTGCATTGACGGTGATGCTGTCGCGCCCCTCCTCGGTCAGAACATACCTGCTCACATACTCGATCATCCCTCTGCCGATTCCCATCCTGTGGTATTTTTCGTCGACAAAAAGGAGCGATATGTGTGTCTCCCCCCTGAGACTGAGCATCCCGATCATTTTATTGTTGTCATATGCACCAAAAAGCTGATACGAACCCAGAACAAACATTCTATAAAGTACTGTATCCGTGACAAAATCCTGAAAACTCTCGACGCCCTCCGGCGTGAAGTCATGTGCCTCAAACTGCATGAACGTGCGCCACGCAAGCGCCATGGCATCGTCCCATTCATCGCGGTATGCAGGTCTTATGGAGATTCTGATCGGCTTGATGATGTTTCTCTCATGTCTCTGCCTGAACTCCAATTTTACAGCCACCCTCTCACTTTATGAGTCTTTTTTCATAGTATAGCACAAATTTTCCGAATTGTATATTTTTTGGCGGAAAATAAAAAATTGTGAAATCAAGAAAAGACACAGACTCCAAAACAAAGCCTGTGTCCTGCTGTCTTTATTGACATATAAAGAATTTCTCAAGTGCCTCGACTGCTTCACCCTCATCATTTCCATCAGCGGCGATCGTCACGTTCATCCCTTCCGAGGGATTAAATGCGATGATCCCCATGATGCTCTTGGCATTGATCCTGTACTTGTCATACTCCAGCAGGATCTCACTCTTGTACTGGCTTGCGATCTGGACGATCTCCGCCAGCGGATGATCATATCTCTTTTCGATTTCCTTGACCAAAACTTCTCTTTTTAACACACCGAATCCCTCCGTTACCATCCAAAATTCCTATGATTAAATTCGCACACTTTTGTAAACGAAAGACCTCGCAAAGCGATGCTCTTTCCTATATATAATGTAATAATTGCTTAAAATCAACTACGTCTTATTGTCCGTTTTTTTGATGGAAAAGTCAATGTTTTTTTATGAAAATTTGTGAAATAATCAAAAAACCGTCTTTTTCACGAAAAAAGTGCCTATTTTAAGTATTTCATTAGTATTTTCTGCAAAACATCCACATCGATCGGCTTTGTCATGAAATCGTCAAACCCTTTTTTGATATAATCCTCCCGAGCTCCAGCGATAGCGTTCGCCGTCAGGACAACGATGGGCGTATCGTGGCTTGCACTCTCCTGATGTCCATGAAGGTACAGCATCATATCCGTGCCGCTGATCTCGGGCATCATATCGTCTGTGAGGATCAGATCGTACACCTCCACATCCAGATGATTGATCGCGGCCTGTCCGCCATATGCACGGCTCACCTGTATGTCCAGCATCTCGAGGATCGAAGCGATCACCTCAAGATTCATCTCGTTGTCGTCCACCACAAAGACCCTCTTGCCCGGAAAGCGCATCGTCTCCAGACTTTCCTCACACTTTTCATCAGTCAGGAGCTCAAAACGCTTTTTGAAGTTGCCGATCGGCGTATCCGACACGATCTTCTGCGGGATCAGCACGTGAAAGCAGGAACCTTTGCCGTACTCACTCTCCACGCTGATCTTACCGTCCATCAGCCCCACCAGGCGCGATGTGATACTAAGCCCCAGACCTGTACCCTCGATGCTCCTGTTCTTGAGGCGGTCGAGCCGCTCAAACTCGACAAAGAGCTTTGACAGGTCTTCCTGTTTGATGCCTACACCGCTGTCTGTCACCCTGACATCAAGCAGGATATTTTCCTCACCGACACGATCAGAGACACTCTGTCTCGTGACACTTAGCTTCACCCACCCTGTTTTTGTGTATTTCACTGCGTTCGTCATCAGATTTAGAATCACCTGCTTGATCCGCACCTCATCTCCATAAAGCAGATCTGGTATCTCTGCGTCAATATCAATCTGCAGCTCGAGCCCCTCGTTGTCGATCCGCTCCTGTGTCATCACCACAACATCGTTGAGAAGCGACGAGAGCGAATAATCTGAAGCGACGATATCCATTTTGCCCGTCTCGATCTTTGAGAAATCAAGGATATCATTGATCAGCGCCAGAAGTGTCCTGCCCGCACTCTGGATGTCCGAAGAATGCTTCTTGATGCTGCTCTTTTCCGTCTCGTGCATGATCAGTTCATTGAGCCCGAGGATCGCGTTGAGGGGCGTGCGTATCTCATGGGACATATGTGAGAGAAAGCGGCTCTTTTGCTCGCTTGCAGCCTCCGCAGCTATCTTTTCACGCTCCATGATAACGTGATCCGCCTCCGTCCTCATGCGGTTGAGTTCATTTCGGTTCCGCACGATCCAGACTAACATACACACGCCGAATACCAGAAGCCCGTAGCCAAATGCGATCGAACATGGATAGATAACCTCATTCCAATAAAATATCATACTTGCCACGGTCGTTATAATGATCGCGCCAAACCCTAAAAGCACCTCCGCTGACGGAATGATCTTCTCCTGCACAAAACTCGCAATACATGCAGCGATATCCATCACGATCAGAACATGTACAACAATATAAAAATCAGAGATATTTTTCGCGAAGATCACAAAGGCCGCCACACTGACAACCCCGGTAATAAAATTCATAAAAGCCAGCACTTCATACCGCCTGTGTCCCGGGAAAAACGCATACTCCGCAAACAATATGAACGGAATGGGCAGCAAGATCATTGAAATATTGTTCAGCCAGCTTACAAGAGAGATCCTCTCCACAAAAATCTCCATACATCCGCTGTCCGTTCCGAGGTAGATCACAGACATCACCAAAAAGGTCGTAAGCCACTTGAGCGGGCGTACATCGCGGCGCTTGTCGACTAGTATATCAGAGTGGCTTGTGATCAGATTCAATATGATCAGCACGACAGCAGCCATACAGATGAAGAGACTGCTGCCTGACTCAGTCAGGATATAGCGCACCAGCGCATATCTGTCACCTACCGCCACAAACTGGACAGTCGAGCTTTCGCTTCCCATCTCATTCACAAGTTCCACAGTGATCGTATCTCCCGCCTTCATCCCTGCAGCCGGCACGTGATGAAGCATATACATACGCTTGCTGTGGGAGCGATACTCATCCCGAAAATGATATTCATACTCCACCTCGCCATTGACATAGACGACGGTGTCAAGCGCCCGCGCGCGAAAACACAGATATTCCTCCGCTGAGGGCGTAAAGTCGAGCGTCTTTGTGATGGACACCTGACCGTCCTTTGTAACAATCTGCAGATAGTGCTGCGCATGTGCCGTCACTCTGACGGCATCCCCCTGCGCATCCTGCAGGTCGGTATAGTACCAGTCATTGCCAAACCACACATCCTTTTTTCCGATATTCTTGAAATGCCGCTGCACAGGAGCACTCAGCCAGATCAATACTGTGATCACAAATAGGGCAATAAAAAAAGCACAGTATATTACCCTGATCACCAAACGCAGATCTACAATTTTGTCTTTTTGGTTTTTCATGATATCCTTACTCCCATTCGCGCGCCCCGACGGGCCCTTTCTTCGGGATCGCAAGATCTCTGATCTTAAGTGCATCCCTCTGTATCACCACGTCTAAAGCGGGCTAACCGCTCTTATTTTTATCCTCTTCCAATGCCCACAAATATCCGATGCCATATACAGTTTTGATATAGTTGCGCGCATCAAGTTTGTTGTTGAGCATATGCACGACCTCTGCCAAAGCTGCCTCGTCCATATCTTTCCTGCTCTCGGACTTGAGTTTATCCACCAAAGCCTTTTTTTTGAGCACGATGCCTTTATTTTCTACCAGATTGCGCAGCAGACACTGCTCCAGGCGGTTGAGCCGCACCTTTTTCCCCGAAATACTATATTCACCGGTATCAAAGTTAAATAAGTAATCATCTATTGCCACAATATGTTCACCGATAATGCTTTTGCGGCTGCCCGCACCGATCGCCTCAAACCGGCTGATGGCACGGAAACTGAAATTTCTCTTCCCCCGCTTAAACTGCGTCCAGACCTTTGCCTTGAGCACGGATACACTAAAAGGCTTGGTGATGTAATCCATGATACCCTGCTTGTCAAACTCTGTCATATCGGGTTCTTTGTCATTTGAGACGATCAGAATGATCGGTATGTTGCACGATTCATAAAGTCCCAGACTCAGCTCATATATGAGATCATTCCCGTCCCCGTCGGGAAGTTCTGTGTCGATGATGATCTGCTGGTATTGTTCGCTTTCGAGCAAAGCGGTCGCTGCCTCAAGCGTCCCGCAGCTAAAAGCATGTATCTCGTTATCTGTCAGTTCCCTGCACAGCCTCTCTGCCAGCTGAAAGTCTGCCTCGATAATCAATATTTTGTTCATGATAATGTCCCTTTTGCACTAACGCTTACCTGCCCGCTTCGGCGGGCTCTCTGATCAAGGTATAACTCCCGCCACAGCGGGCTCTCAGATCAAAATGCTCTCCAATTCTCTGTATTAAAAGTATAGTCCTTCTTGGCTGCATTATCAATGGCATTATGCCAGGTGTCAGTAAATTCATGCATAATGCACAATATTTGCTCCTTACTTCGCCTGTTTAGCGTGAAATCTTAGATTTCACCATCCTGATCAATGTTAGCGTGTTAAAATACCTGCCAAAACGACACTTGCCGCAATGCCGGAAAAGGTGGACAACAGTGCTCCCGCAAGCGTCCATCTTGTCTTTGTGACCTTTGCCGCCATAAAATAGACAGACATCGTATAAAAGACCGTCTCGGTGCTGGCGAGTGCGAGCGATGTCGCAAGTCCTGCAAAAGAATCAGTTCCGTATTCCTTGAAGATATCGAGCGCAAGCCCTGTCGCCGCCGATGCGGAGAAAAGCTTTACCACAAAAAGGGAGATGAGTTCGTTTGGAAAATCATTGGAAATCAGCGTGATCACGCGCCCGATCAGCTCTCCCGCAAACTCCAGAAACCCCGATGCCCGAAGAACGCCCACTGCGATCATCAGTCCGATCAGGGTCGGCACGATGCCGACAACCGTCTTCATACCGTCCCTTGCCCCTCTGGTAAAGCTCGCGTAGATGTCCTTCTTCTGTGACAGCCCCATTGCTACGATATAAAAGATCAAAGCCGGTATCAGCATATTGGATATCCGTGTCATGGTGGACGCTCCTGAAACGATGTATTGTATTAATGTATATTCCCACCAAAATTGAAATATGATCATCGTATCTTGATGCTGCGGCGTCAAAATACCGTTAAAATTGGTACTTATGTACTATGCCACACACCCGCTTTTCGGTATATAGTATCTCTTGCGAAACCACTTAAACTATTTTACTAAGGAGATTTTAGACATGATCAATTTTGCTTTTTGTTATGAACGCGATGAACTGTTGGATTTTGTAAAGAATGAGATATTAAAATATTTCCGTCAGCGGGAAGTGCAGATCGCTGTAATGTGCTATCACAATGCCTATGAACTTCAGCGCTGTATTGACTGCAACTGCCCTGATATCCTTTTCTATGACATGGAACGCGAAGATGCATCAATGCGCAGCACTGTCATGAACGCCAAACGCGCCAATCCAAAATTGATCTCCATCATCACGAGAGGACGTGATTACAGCCCTCCCGCTGAGGATATATTGTTAGAACCGATCTATGTCATGCCAGACAAAAGCAGGAAACATCTGTGGACCTGCACCGCTCTCGCCTATGAAGCATTTCTTGATGATCCCGATTCCTTTTCTTATTACGTCCGACCCGAGTACTTCCACGTTCCCGTAAATGAAATCCGATACTTTGCATCCGAGGGAAGGCGCACCCACATCGTCTCTGCAAACCACCGTGATACATTTTACCAGAAACTTGATGTAGTACAGACACTTCTGCGTCAAAAAGACTGTCAATTTCTGCGCATACACAAGTCTTACCTGGTCAACGCCAGCTATATTTCCGGGTACAGCCGCGATTATGTCACGCTCACGACCGGTGAACGGCTGCGCATCAGCAGATATGAATACTACAAATCACTCAGTAGCCATATGCAGGATCTAAAGCGCACAAAACCTGCACGCCGACCACAGTACTCGCAATGGTGACAGCCCTTAACTACTGCACTGTTCCGATGATATCACCCAGATCCTGGATATCATACTGGCGCATATAGTCCTCAATCCCTTTTATGACCTCGACCGTCGTGTATGGATTGACAAAATTCATCGCTCCGACAGCGACCCCCACCGCCCCAGCAAGCATAAACTCAATCGCATCCTCCGCATTTGCAATACCTCCCATGCCGATGATCGGTATCTTGACCGCTTTTGCTGCCTGATATACCATGCGCACAGCAACCGGTTTGATCGCAGGACCAGAAAGTCCTCCTGTCTTGTTCGCCAACGCAAAAGTCCTCTTATGGATGTCGATCTTCATACCTGTGATCGTGTTGATCAGCGAGAGCGCATCGCTTCCGGCTGCCTCAGCCGCCTTTGCCATCTCGGTGATGTCCGTAACATTCGGGGACAGTTTCATGATGATCGGCTGTTTTGCCTTTGCCTTGATCTCCCTGGTAATATCAAACAGGCATTTGGGATCCTGTCCAAAGGCAATTCCACCATGTTTCACATTGGGACAGGATACATTGATCTCGAGCATATCCACCGGCTGATCCGCGAGTTTTTCCACTACTTCGACGTAATCCGAAACGGACCTCCCGCAGACATTGACAATGATCCTTGTATCATACTGCCGCAAAAACGGGATATCTCTCTCGATAAATACATCGATGCCGGGATTTTGCAGGCCGATCGCATTGAGCATGCCCCCGTATGTCTCCTGCACACGCGGTGTCGGATTTCCCTCCCACGGTACATTTGCAACGCCCTTTGTCACAACTGCACCGAGACAGTTCAGATCGACAAATTCAGAGTACTCCATGCCAGATCCAAACGTTCCTGAAGCTGTCATCACCGGATTTTTAAACGTTACACCCGCTATCGTTATTTTCGTATTCAACATTCTAACGCCTCCTATTTCATTTTGCGTTTTTTGCATCGACCGTACTATATATCTACATCCTCCGCGGCATAAACCGGACCATCTGTACAGATTCTAGCATTGTTCACATGTGAGTGATGGTCAACTTGCCTCGTTCTCACGACACAGCCAAGACACGCACCGACACCGCACGCCATCCGCTCCTCAAGGGAAATATACGCCTCGATCCCTTTTTGCGCTGCATACTGTTTGATCGCGCGCAGCATGGGCATAGGACCGCAGGCAAAGATCACATCTGCCTCGAGTTGCTCCTCCTCGATGACATTCATGACATTTCCCTTTGTGCCTGCACTGCCATCTTCCGTCGCGATATGGACTGGCGCGTACTTCGCCAGATCTTCTGCCAAAAAGAGCTCTTTGTCCCGATAACCGACGATCACATCAACGGATGCTGCTCCCCGAACTGCCTTGGCGACTGCGAGCATGGGCGGGATTCCGATTCCTCCGCCCATCAGAAAAAGGCGTTTTCCCTCTGCTTTTTCCAGCGGAAAACCATTTCCGAGCGTTCCTAGAATATCCACGCGGCGGCCTGTCTTGTACCTTGAAAACTCCGCCGTCCCTTTTCCTGCCACACGGTAGACAATACGCAGCCTGTCATTTGCGGTATCTGTCTCGCAGATGCTGATCGGACGCGGCAGAAGCGCTGACTTGTCCTGTGTATACACACTGATAAACTGTCCGGGCTTTGCCTGATGTGCGAGTGTCGTGCTGATCCACATGTCGTAGATTCCCGGCGCGATCTGCTGCTGTTTGTATACTTTCGCGGTTTCCTTTTTTTTTCGTTCCATGTCACCATCTCCTTATCTTAAGATCATGCTTGAAAAATGCTTTCTGAATTAGATACCGGCTAAATTCCTTACCAAATATAGCAATATACTTATCATATCACAAATCTAAAACTTATCAACACCCTGCATAAAATTGAGTCCGCCAAAGTGCCGCGCACCTGAGTAGAGCGTGTTTTATCCCTGTGTATAGCGCGACAAGAACTGTCTCGTGCGCTCTTCTTTTGGATTTTCTATGACCTCCTCAGGGGTGCCCTGCTCCACGATATATCCGTCATCCATAAAGATCACTGCGTCAGCGACATCTCGCGCAAATGCCATCTCATGTGTGACGATGACCATGGTCGTTTCCTTGTCCGCAAGCTCCCGGATCACCCGCAGGACTTCTCCTGTCAGCTCCGGGTCAAGCGCAGAAGTCGGTTCATCGAAACACAGGATATCAGGCGTCAGCGCAAGCGCACGCGCGATCGCGACACGCTGGCACTGACCACCCGAAAGCTGATGCGGATAATTTCCCATTCGGTCGCCGAGTCCCATCTGGATCAACAGTTCTTTCGCGCGCTCCTCGATCTCAAGGTTTATTTCTTTTTTTCGCACTTTATAGTCAGCAGACTCCTTTGCAAGAAGCTGCCCTGCAAGCATTACGTTCTGCAGCGCAGTGTATTGCGGGAACAGGTTAAATGACTGAAATACCAAGCCAAAGTGGAGACGTTTCCTGCGGATTTCCCTCTCCGTCCTGGTATCGGGATCCCCTGCGTCAAACAGTGTCTCCCCATTGACACGGATGATACCTGTATCCGGTCTCTCCAGAAAATTCAGACAGCGCAGAAGCGTCGTCTTGCCGCTTCCCGAAGAGCCGATAATAGATAATGTCTGTCCCTTTTCCATCGAGAAACTGATGTCTTTCAACACCTGCACTCTCTCAAATGTTTTCCGTATGTGTTCCACCTCTAAAATAGCCATATCCATATCCTCCCCGCTTATTTGAAGTAATCGAGCTTTTTCTCAAGGTATCCCAGAAGCACTGTGAGGATTCCATTGCAGACAAGATAATAGACTGCCGTAAAGAACAATGGCCATATAGCGCCCGAGATTCCCTGCGACCCCTTCATAAATGCCTGCCCCGCCCATATGATCTCCTGCAGTGCGATGATGCGTGCAAGAGACGTATCCTTCACAAGCGTGATGATCTCATTGGACATTGGCGGAACGATGCGCTTGATCATCTGGAGAAGCTTCACTCTCACAAAAATCTGCCTTTTTGTCATACCGAGCACGAGACCTGCCTCCGTCTGCCCGACCGGGATCGACTGGATACCTCCGCGGTAGATCTCCGAAAAGTAACATGCATAATTCAGGATGAACGAAAAACTGGCTGCCAGAAAACGCCCGCTCTCGCTGCCGCCCCAGATCGGCTTATGTAATACCAGCCCTGGAAAATAGTATATGATCAACAGCTGGATCATGAGCGGTGTGCCGCGTATGATCCACACGAGCACCTTCGAGAAGTATCTCAGCGGTCTGAAATGGGACATCGATCCAAAGGCAATGACCAGACCGAGTGGAAATGCCCCGATGAGTGTGACAAAAAACAGTTTTAGTGTCTGCAGAAATCCGACGTTCAATGAGTGGATCACGATCGGAAACTGTTCTATAAAAAGCTGCATATCAATCCTCCACGCCGCCTGTACGGCTTTCATGGGCTCCGTATGCTTCATGGGTGCCCATGTGCGATCCCCCCGCCTTAGCGGCACGTTTCTTTTGTGCGGGGCTGCGCATCAACAAGGGCATCCCAAGCTGTATTTTGAGACGCCCTTTTAAAATTTTATTGTTCTACGATAGCCGCCTGAACACCGTATTGCTCAGCAATCTCAAGCATACTGCCATCCTGATAGCTCGCGGTAAAAAAGTCGTTCAGGGCAGCCGCAAGGTCAGAACCTTTGCGGAACCCGACACCGTATTCCTCGTCATTTAACCCGATCGTATATGTAAGATCTGCATAACCGGTACCCTCGCCCACCATGGCTGCTGCCATCAGGGAATCGATGATCGCCGCGTCAGATGTTCCAGCCGCAACCTCCATCAGCGCATCTGACTGTGCTTTGACAGGCGTGTGCGGAAGTTCAAGCGATATCGCCTGCTGTTCGCCCGCACTGCCTGCCTCGACTGCAAAGTTGTACTCGGACAGATCTGACTTTTCCTGAAAATTATCTGACTTGTCCGCGGGCGCTACGATCACCTGCGCGTTATTGCAATATGCCCTGGAACACTCCATGGAACCCGTGACTTCCGGCGTAAGGGTCATACCGTTCCACACACAGTCGATCGTCTTCCCATCCAGCTCTAAAACCTTGTTATCCCAATCGATCTCCACAAATTCAACTGATACACCCAGGCTCTCTGCAAATGCTTTCGCCATATCCGCGTCAAATCCGATCCACTCTCCGCCTTCATCCTTGTAATCCATGGGCTCGAAATCCGTGATCCCGACAACAAGCGTCCCTTTTCCCTTGACGTAATCGAGATCAGACGCAGCAGATGCCTGTGACTGCGGATCATCCGATACTGCCTCCACCGCCTGTGTGGACTCAGCCGCCGCACCCTGTTGCGTCTGTACACTGTCCGTCGTTTCCATGGATGCTGCACTTCCGCCAGACGATGCTGCCGGCGCACTGGTCCTTCCACAGCCCACAAGCGGCACAGCTAACATAAGCGCCGTAGTAACTGCCAACGCCATTGAAGTTGATTTTTTCATAATGATCCTCCGTTCATTTTCATTTCATAAGATTCTTACGCAATAACATTGATGCAATTCCCGTCTCAACTTTGACCGGTTGCAGAACAATTGTTTCCCAATGTTTTGCACATTACTATGTTAGCAGTTTAATTGATTAAAGTCAATAGGGTTGCTGTTTGAGTTTCCCCATTTTTTCCTGTCCGTTTTCTGCAAATCCGTATAAATACGAAGCAAATGAGGAATTGCCGGTTGTGATTGCCACTTTTATGAAAAATACTGATTTTATGCGGGTTTCAGGTGTTCAAACTTCAAAAATGGGGAAACTCAAAGGTTGCTGACACTCCTCCTCTGGGTGCCTGTGTGCAATCGAGCAGGCAAGAGCCATCTTCCCTACTCGCGCGCGGGGTGCGTGCAGCAACGCTGCTAATTTC
>CAJUQU010000003.1 GCA_910588595.1 uncultured Lachnospiraceae bacterium
TCTATGCTCTTTTTCCTAGAGTCAAACAGAAAGAATTAACGTCGTTTACTATAAATGACTATAATGTGGAAAGGAATGCCACACTTGGGTCTCACGACCCTTCAATGATGTGGGATTCAACTACCAGGAAATATTATTCTTACTCGACAGATGTCTATCTGCCTTTCTGCGGTCTGCGGGATAAGATAGGGATTCCTGTCCGCAGTTCTGAGGATTTGGTACATTTCCAATACGAAGGGACTGTTTTGTCCGAGAATGCCGTGCGCGAGGGTCGGGATAACGGGGACTTTGCGCCGACGTTCAATTTCTGGGCGCCCTATGTGGAGCATGTGGGAGATGAATACCGTATGTACTATTCGGCAACCAAGTGCTTTGGCAGCTCGGAATCCCGCATATGGCTGGCGGTGGCAGATCATCCGCTGGGACCGTTTGAGAACAGGGGCGTGGTTGCGGATACGTGGGGAACAGACGATACATATCCCAATGCGATCGACGCGCATGTTGTGTGGGACGGGGAGCGCAGTTTTCTGGTCTACGGTTCCTTTTTCGGTGGAATCTATATCAAGGAGCTGGACGCGGCGACCGGGCTTGCGCTTGACGGGAATGCCAGGAACCTTGGACAGTGCATCTCACGGAAATGTCCCGATCCGCCGATCGACGGACCGGAGGGAGCCGCTGTCATCTATGTGCCTGAGCGCGGGTACTTTTATCTGTTCCAGTCCTATGGCTGGCTGGGAGATACTTATGATATCCGTGTCGGGCGCAGCAGGACTGTGACAGGACCCTATGTGGATCGAAACGGGCGCTGTCTGGTCGAGGAGAGTATGGGCGAGAAACTCGCCGGGAGTTACAGGTTTCCGGCGTCGTCCCCGAATGCTTCCGACGATAATGAGGAGTGGGAGTGGGCTGGCTTGCGGGGACCAGGACACGGTGTGCCCTTTTATGACGCGCGCAGCGGGGCGTACTTTTTTGTGCATCATATCCGTGACGGTGCACGGATACACCGGGATTACGACGAGCGGGAGGACAGGTACAGCTACCGAATGCACTACATGATGGTGCGGAGCATGTTTTTTGTGGACGGCTGGCCGGTGTTAAGCCCGGAACCATATGCGGGGGAAATTTCAGGGGCGCCTGCAGATGAGGCGGATGGGAGCTGGGAATTTATCCGCTTTGACAGTATGAAAAATGAGCTGCAAGAGGCAGTACGTCTGTCAGAAAAAGAGACAGATGCGCTTGTTGCAGCCGGAGTCGTTCACCCGTGCTGGGATTTTGAGAACAGCAGACCGACGAAAGCCGTGACTGGATTTGATGCGTCGGGGCTTGCGTACTGGGGAAAGTATGTGTATGGGTGATGCACAGAGGACATGAGGACGGAAACAGGAAGATATGGGTGTAAGGGGCGATATTTGGGAACATAAATATGAATGATATCTGTATCAGAAACTTATCAAAATCGTTTGGCGCTAAGAAGGTGTTTGGCGGCTTGAACCTGACGATCAAAGGCGGTGCCGCCACCGGCATCATGGCGCCTTCCGGTGCCGGAAAGACGACGCTGCTGCGGATCCTGATGGGGCTTGAGACCGCGGACGGCGGAAGCGTGACCGGTTTGGAGGGAAAGCGGTTCAGTGCCGTTTTCCAGGAAGAACGGCTTTGCGAGAACATGACAGCCGCGGACAATATCAGGCTTGTCATGCCCGCACATGCAGGTTTGTCTGCAATCCTTGCGGAGATGGACAGACTCGGGCTGAACGGATGCGATGATCAGCCGGTATCTGAGCTTTCGGGCGGTATGCGCCGGCGGGTGAGCATTCTTCGCGCGCTGTTCTCGGAGTATGATGTGCTTTTTCTCGACGAGCCGTTTAAGGGGCTGGACGAGACGCTCAAAAGAGATGTAATGGCATATGTGAAAGAAAAGACTGCCGGGAAAACAGTGGTTTTGGTCACACATGACAAGGCGGAAGCTATGATCCTGGGGGCAGAAATCATAGAAATCATATAAAAGAACCGCTTTGACCATTGCATAGATATAGGAAGGTATAGTATATTTATACATGATAGTATGTTATTGGCATGAAAAGGCTTTGACAGAAAGGATTGGTGTACAAAATGATTCAGTTATTAGAGACAGGAGCATATCTTGTAAACGGCACAGAGCTGATCGCGGATAGTGCGGAAGCGGCAGCTGCCATAAAGGCAAAGACAGGCAGGGAGGTGGATAAGGCGGAGGCATCCAAGGAGACGATCGCCTATGGGATATTAAGAGATCACAATACGTCAGACAGCATGGACAAGCTCAAGATCAAATTTGATAAACTGACATCGCACGATATCACGTTTGTGGGGATCATACAGACAGCGCGCGCGTCGGGACTGACCAGATTCCCGGTTCCGTATGTGCTGACAAACTGCCATAACTCGCTCTGTGCGGTGGGCGGCACGATCAATGAGGACGATCATATGTTTGGGCTTAGCTGCGCCAAGCGTTACGGCGGCGTTTATGTACCGCCACACCAGGCAGTGATCCATCAGTATGCGCGGGAGATGCTCGCGGGCGGCGGCAGGATGATCCTCGGCTCGGATTCCCACACGCGCTACGGTGCACTCGGCACGATGGCGATGGGTGAGGGCGGACCGGAGCTTGTCAAGCAGCTCTTAAACCAGACATACGATATCAATATGCCGGGCGTTGTCGCGGTCTACCTGGAGGGTGAGCCAGTGAAGGGTGTGGGACCGCAGGACGTGGCGCTCGCCATCATCGGTGCGGTGTTCAAGAACGGCTATGTGAAAAATAAAGTGATGGAGTTCGTCGGACCTGGCGTGTCGTCATTGTCGGCGGATTTCAGGATCGGCATCGATGTCATGACGACAGAGACGACGTGCCTCTCTTCTATATGGAGAACGGACGATGCTATCAGGGAATATTATGAGATCCACGGCAGAGTTGAGGATTATGCGGAGTTGAATCCGGGAGAGATCGCTTACTATGACGGCTGCATCAAAGTCGATCTGGGCAAGGTGAAACCGATGATCGCCATGCCGTTCCACCCGAGCAACACCTACACTATCGAGGAGCTGAATGCGAATCTTATGGATATCCTTGACGACTGTGAGAAGAAAGCGCTCGTCAGCCTGGACGGCGCGGTGGACTTCAAACTCAAGGACAAAGTGAGGGACGGAAAGCTGTATGTGGAACAGGGGATCATCGCGGGCTGCGCGGGCGGCGGATTTGAGAATATCTGTGCCGCGGCGGACATCCTTGACAACGCGAGCATCGGACCCGATGCGTTCACACTGAGTGTTTATCCGGCATCCATGCCGATCTATATGGAGCTGGTGAAAAACGGCTGCGCGGCGAAGCTGATGCAGACAGGCGCGGTGTTGAAAACTGCGTTCTGCGGGCCGTGCTTTGGCGCCGGGGATACGCCTGCAAACAATGCCTTTTCGATCCGCCACTCCACGAGAAACTTCCCGAACCGCGAGGGCTCCAAGCTCCAGAGCGGACAGATCGCCTCCGTCGCACTGATGGATGCGCGCTCGATCGCGGCGACGGCGGCGAACAAGGGATATCTCACGCCGGCTACGGAGTTTGACGGGGATTTTGCGAAGTACAGATACTTCTTTGACAAGAAGATCTATGAGAACCGCGTGTTTGATTCAAAGGGCGTCGCCGATGAATCGGTGGAGATCCAGTTTGGACCGAACATCAAGGACTGGCCGGCGATGGTCGCGCTGACAGACAACCTGATGTTGAAGGTCGTATCGGAGATCCACGATCCGGTGACGACGACAGACGAGCTGATCCCTTCCGGCGAGACGTCCTCCTACCGCTCCAATCCGCTGGGGCTGGCAGAGTTCACGCTCTCGCGCAAGGATCCGAACTATGTGAGGCTTGCAAAGGAGATCCAGGTGGTGGAGAAAGCGCGGGAGGAGAAGGTATGCCCTGTGCAGAAGTTCCCGGAACTCGAAGCGGCATGGCGCGTGATGAAGACGATCACGCCGGACGCCGACCGCAGCAACACCGGGATCGGCAGCACGATCTTTGCCGTGAAGCCGGGTGACGGCTCTGCGAGGGAACAGGCGGCGAGCTGCCAGAAGGTACTTGGCGGCTGGGCGAACATCGCGCACGAGTACGCGACCAAGAGATACCGCTCGAACCTGATCAACTGGGGCATGCTCCCGTTCATCATCAAGGAGGGCGAGCTGCCATTCAGGAATCTGGACTACATCTACATTCCAGGCATCAGAAAGGCTGTGGAGGAGAAGGCTGATGTGATCAAAGCCTATGTCGTGGGCGGTACATCAGGAGAGGAGAAAAAGGTGGCTTTTGAGATGACGCTCGGCGAGCTGACGGACGAGGAGCGGCAGATCATACTAAAGGGCTGTCTGATCAATTACAACCGGGTTTAAGGATTCGTCAATAAGCTGCAAAGGGCTGTCGGAATTTCCAGACAGCCCTTTGTATGCGCATGGGCACCCGTCATCAAACCGATAAATCGGTTCGCTGACGGGTGCCCGTCGCGCGAGTAGTGGAGCAGGTCATTCCCCTACTCGATTAGGTATATATGGTTCTTGCTAAGGAGCTGTGTCAGTCATTTTTCTACAGCTCCTTTGTTGACAGGAGGATCATTTCAGGCAGACGGTTTATTCCCGGCGATATACTTTTCCACTCTCTGTTTTATATTCTCCCTAAGATTTTCATAATAGAACGCATAGTCGTTATTGTGAAAACTCTCGGGTCCAAAAAGCTCCACAGCGTCGGTATAGGTTGCTTTGTCCGTCGTACAGATAACCACGCCGCGCTCGGTATCCAGTTGGGCATCCGCGAGATTCTTCGCGACCTCATAAAAGCCGGTATCATAGTTAAACATTCTGCTTCCAAGGTTTTCATCGGCAGCGGCATAAGTGCTGTCCCGCTTCCAGTTGATCGGATTGATGCTGATCGCACCGTCCGCCACAACGATATTCTGTTTCTCCTTATTTCCGGGTCCCTCGGTATTCCATGAGACGATAACCCCTGTATCATCTGCACCCTCCGCAAATTTCAGATAGGGGTGCTCCTTGAGCCAGTCCGAGGTGATGGAGTATCCGATCACATACGCGGCAACCATGCGCTCGTAATATTCAGGGTGTGCTGCCATATACTCCCCGAGGACAATTTTGGTCATAATAGAGCCCTGGGAGTGACCGGCAATGATAAACGGCCTGCCGTTATTGTAGTGTTCGAAGTAATAGTCCAGCGCCGCGTAGACATCTGTGCGCTGTTCTTTTTTCTGGAACGCTTCCAACTCACGGGAATCCATGCCCATGACCTCATAGATATTACTCTGCCTGTAATAAGGTGCAAATACATTGGTTGATTCCTCGAAAACCGTTGCCTGGTTCTCATAGACGACCTGCGCCCGCTCCCGGACGGCTTGATTGTCAATATTGCAGATTGGCAGTGCCTCCTCCGAATCGTCCAAATAACAGGTAGGATAGAGATAAAAGGTATCTACTGCATATGTGATCTCCGGTACAGTCATCCAGTTCTCTTTGTCTGAGTAATCGGACGGTGTACCCACAAGCTCTGTTATGATACCGCTTTCATCTGCATTTGCCTGAATGTCGGATTGCGCTGTGTCAGCCGGCTCTGCTTTCCCGCATCCTATCAGGGAAATACTGAGCAGCAGACAGACGGCTATTGTCAGTATGCCTGTTTGAAAAGTCCTTTTTTTCATGGTTCATTTTCCTCCGCATTTTTTGGATTGTTATGTCTGCTAAACAATTTTCGTCTAGCATAAACATAAAATGCCTGCTTTTCAACCCGTCAAGAACGGATTGCACTTTTTAGGGTGTGATTTGCAGAAGCGACTGTATTTACATGTTAAAGGCGAAATAATTGCATAAAATGACGAAAAAAGACAAATGCAAAGGCGGATATTAGGGATAAAAACAGTAATTAAGTCGCAGTTGTTAAAAAATTATGAATAAAATAAACAAAACACTACCATTTTTTTGAAGTTTATAGTATAATTGTAACTATTCAGAGCATGGTTATGGATTGACAATTCATGATCCGCAGGAAGATGTAACTATATCCAGACGGAATAGTTACGGGAAAACATAAATTGAGCAGACAATTTTAATAGATCTTACGTGTTTACATTGAGCATGCTCAAAATAGGATTGGAGGTATTTTATGGCAAAAGAAATGATTGCAATGCTGCTTGCCGGCGGTCAGGGTTCGCGTCTCTACACATTGACGCAGAAGCTGGCAAAACCTGCAGTTCCGTTTGGTGGAAAGTATCGTATTATTGATTTTCCACTATCAAACTGCGTTAATTCAGGTATCGATACTGTGGGTATCCTTACCCAGTACCAGCCGCTTGTATTGAATGAGTACATCGGAAACGGACAGCCCTGGGATCTGGACAGACTGCACGGCGGTGTCCATGTGCTGCCGCCTTATCAGCAGGCAACAGGTTCTGACTGGTACAAAGGCACAGCAAATGCTATCTACCAGAACATTAATTTTATCGAGAGATATGATCCCGAGTACGTGATCATACTGTCAGGCGATCAGATCTGCAAGCAGGATTACAGCGATTTCCTCAGGTTCCACAAGGAGAAAGGCGCGGAGTTCAGCGTGGCGGTTATGGAAGTTCCCTGGGAGGAGGCAAGCCGTTTCGGACTGATGGTATCGGACGAGAATGACAAGATCACGGAGTTCCAGGAGAAACCAAAGGAGCCGAAATCAAATCTGGCTTCCATGGGTATCTATATCTTTAATTGGGATATCTTAAAGAAGTATCTGATCGAGGATGAAAATGATCCGGAGTCCGAGAATGACTTTGGTAAGAATGTGATCCCGAGCCTGCTGCGCGACAAGAGAGAGATGTACGCGTACCGTTTTTCGGGTTACTGGAAAGATGTCGGAACCATCTCTTCCCTGTGGGAAGCGAATATGGAGGTACTTGATCCGGAGAACAGCGGCATCAACCTGTTTGATGATGACTGGCGCATTTACAGCAGGAACAGCGGTATGACAGGACACCGCATCGGCGAGGCGGCAGTGCTCGAAAACAGTATGATCACTGACGGATGCAGCATCGACGGCGAAGTAAGGCACTCGATCCTTTTTGCCGGCGTCAAGGTTGAGAAGGGTGCAGTGATCGAGGACGCGGTGATCATGGGCGGCAGCACGATCAAGGAAGGCGCTCAGATCAGACATTGTATCATTGCCGAGAATGTAGTGATAGAGAAGAATGCTGTAGTAGGTGAGATGCCCGATGGAAATAAGAAGGGTGTTGCGACAGTAGGGTCCAATGTGACGATCGGTGAGGGTGCAGTTGTAGGACCTGACGCGATGGTGTCGGCAGATGTAAAGGGAGGTGACAAGGCATGATCAATTCAAACGCAGATTCAGCAATGGGTATTTTGTTCCCAAACAGCTATGATTCCTTGGTTCCGGAGCTTGTGAGTGAGAGACTGATGGCATCCATACCGTTTGCAAGCCGTTACAGGCTGGTAGATTTCATGCTTTCAAGTATGGTAAACTGCGGTATTGACAATATATCGCTGATCGTAAAGAGAAATTATCACTCTCTGATGGATCATTTGGGATCGGGTAGAGAGTGGGATCTGACGCGCAAAAAGGGTGGCTTGAATATCATTCCTCCTTTTGCACAGAAAACTGTAAACATATACAACGGCAGGGTGGAAGCGATCGCAAGCATTATTGATTACATGAAACGCCAGAAGGAAAAGTATGTCATCATGGCGGACACGAACGTGGCGGTCAACTTCAATTTCAGCAGGCTCCTTCAGCAGCACATTGACAGCGGTGCGGATGTGACGATCGCGTACACAAGGGAAGACATCCCCAAGGCACTGCGCGATATCGATGTGACGAAGAAGGATCTGTACTATACACTTGACATTGACGGTGAGGGCAGAGTGCAGAAGATCGTTGTCAACAATAAGGAAAACGGCGAGCACAATGTTTCGATGAACATCTATGTCATTGAGAGGCAGCTTTTGATCGACCAGATCAGAGAGGCGTACGTCAATGGTCTGACATACTTTGAGCGCGATATCATATCGCCGCAGCTTGACAAGCTGAATGTACAGGCGTATCAGCATGATGGTTACTACGCGCGCATCCTTGACATCAATACATATTTTGCTGAAAATATGAAGATGCTGAAGGAGGAGAATATCAATGCACTGTTCTCACCGAATCCTGTGTACACAAAGATTCGTGACGACAACCCGACAAGATACGCTGCAGGCTCCCACGCAAAGAATGTGATGGCGGCAGACGGCTGTGTGATCGAGGGCGAAGTCGAGAACAGTATTTTGTTCAGGGGTGTCAAGATCGGCAAGGGCGCAAAGGTGAGAAACTGCGTGCTGATGCAGGACACTGTGATCGAGACAGGTGCGACTGTGGAGTATGCGATCACGGACAAGAATGTGAAGATAACTGCTTACAAAGAGCTAAAGGGCACAGAGTCCTTCCCTGTATTTGTTGAGAAACGTAAGAACGTTTAAGCAATGATAAATAGGAGGGGAAACCCTCCTATTTTTTATGATTTTATTAAGTTTTTTGGCTTTTCTGCCGATAATAATATCAACAAAGAGAAAATGGTCTGATGATACAGAGCAAGCGGAACTGATTCTCCGCTGGCGGGCTGGTCCTATATACGGTTGGCTGGTGTGAAAGGGACGTAACTCAGGTATATCAGACGGGAAAGGAATTGCGGGTAATCTTACAATGGCAGTCAGAAAACTTCATAATATGAGGTGAGAATAGCATCAGTTCAGAGCGGACGGGTGCTATTTTGTCGATATTGAAAAAGCATGGAGGGATAAAATTGTTTCAAAAGAAGGAAGTTATATACAGTGAGACGATCGGCGTGTGTGTCGTGGATGACATTGTGAAACTAGCGGACAACAAAAAAGATACCTACAACTATTATCTGCTGCGCTCTGCATTTGACAAGTCGAAAAAGGCATACATTCCAGTAGAGAACCATTCTGTGCATCTCAGGAATCTGATCACGCTGCAGGAGGCGCTGGCACTGCGCGATGAGGAAGATTACGATGAGAAGAGTGAGCAGGTAAAAGCAGAGGCTGCGTATGTGATCGGGAAAAGTTCGGAGGATGTAAAGAGAAAAGGGCATAAAGGGGATGAAATGTCAGAAAATTCAGAAAACAATGTACAAAATCACTGATAAGATATGGTAAAAACGACAGTATTTGACAAATTTAGATAAAACTATTGCAATTGTTCAGAAGAAGTGGTACTATACAATTACACAAAGGAAGAAGAAAAAATAAGGTACAGAAGATGATTACATAGGATAACATCGATGGACAAGTACCAAAGACAAGAGCCAGAAGAAAGAGACACAACGAATCGAATTTACAAAAGAAGAATTGTAGAGATACCAAAGATAAAAGTATAGCAATACAAAAAAGCTTTTGTAAAGCATTTGATAAAACAAATGCAGTATTCGGCAACCTGCAGGCAATCACGATAGAGTATGATTGAGGAAGGAGATGAGTCCCTTGGCAACCGCAGAGACCTAGCTCTGACAGGAAGAAATCCCTTAATGAATATGAGAACGAAGAGGAAGCGGCTGTGGAGATCAGGAGGAAGATCGAAGTTTTCCAGAAGTCTGGAGCAGATCAGAATCGAGATGATAACAGCAGAGCAGGAGAATTAAGAAGTGTATTTCGGATAGGAAGTCAGAGTGCAGGGAAAAAGACGTAAGAGAACGAGACAGATCAGAGCACGAAGAAGCAAAGAAGCGTAAAAGAAACGAAAAAGCAGCTAAAGAATAAGAGCGGATTAAGGAGTCCGAGAAAGAGGAAAAAATTGAATATTGAATCGCATTGAGGCGGTCGTTGTATCATTCGGATAAGAAGGTATGGCGACCGCTCAATTTTTTTAAGAATTGTCAGAGTGATACAGTTTTGTAACAGTTTTCGACAGATTCTTCAAATAGGATTGCTATAAAGCAAAACATGTGATATACTGCCTACAGTTTATAAATTTTTAATACATACACTGATGACAGAATGGAGATAATTATGGAAAAATTGCAGAAGTTTTTAAAGCGGAAGGATATCGAGATATCAGGAAAGCGTTATGGTATTGACGCGCTGGGGGCGATGGCGCAGGGATTATTTGCATCGCTTTTGATCGGCACGATCATCTCGACGTTCGGTGAACGGGCAGGCATCGAGCTCCTGATAACGATCGGAGGATATGCCAAGGCAGTGACAGGGGAAGCTATGGCAGTCGCGATCGGGTACTCTCTCCACTGTCCGCCATTGGTACTGTTCTCGCTGGTGGCAGTGGGACATGCTGCAAATACGCTCGGCGGAGCGGGAGGTCCGCTGGCGGTATTGTTGATCACGATCATAGCTGCTGAGTGCGGCAAAGCGGTTTCGAAGGAGACCAAGATCGACATTATCGTGACGCCGCTTGTGACGATCATGGTTGGTGCAGTGCTCGCATCCTTGTGTGCACCGGCGATCGGCAGTGCGGCGAGCGCCGTAGGAAAGGCGATCATGTGGGCAACCGAACTGCAGCCGTTTCTGATGGGTGTGATCATATCGGTGATCGTTGGGATCGCGCTAACACTTCCGATCAGCAGTGCAGCAATCTGTGCAGCGCTCAGTCTTACAGGGCTTGCAGGGGGGGCAGCGCTTGCGGGGTGCTGCGCGCAGATGGTTGGTTTTGCGGTCATGAGCTTTCGGGAAAACGGGATTGGCGGATTGTTTGCACAAGGGATCGGCACATCGATGCTGCAGATGGGAAATATCGTGAAGAAGCCGCGGATCTGGCTGCCGCCGATCATTGCGTCCGCGATCATGGGACCGATTGCGACATGTGTATTCCAGCTGAAGATGAACGGGGCAGCAGTGGCGTCAGGAATGGGAACCTGTGGTCTTGTCGGGCAGATCGGCGTGTATACAGGATGGCTCAATGACATTGCGGCAGGGGCAAAGTCCGCCGTCACGGTGTGGGATTGGACCGGACTGCTCTGCATCAGTTTTCTGTTTCCGGCAGTGATCACATATGTGATAGGAACAGGCTTTCGGAAGATCGGCTGGATAAAAGAAAATGATCTGAAGCTGGATCTATGATGTTTTGCTTCCTGTATATGAAAGAAGGACAAAGGCGGTTAAGAGATGGCACACATGTATTTTACCAGACATGGACAGACGATATGGAATGTGGAAAATAAGATCTGCGGTGCAACGGACATTGCGCTGACAGATCTCGGACATGAGCAGGCGAGAATGCTCGGAAAAAAGATTCTGGACGAGCAGCTTGGCATCGATGAGATCCTGTATTCGCCGCTTGTCAGGGCGAGGGATACAGCGCTTGAAATTGCAGGGATTACGGGGATTCCTTCGAGGGAGGAAAGGCGTCTTACAGAGCAGAACTTCGGAAAATATGAGGCGACGCCGAGAGACGGGGCAGCGTTTCAGGAGGCAAAAAAGAGCTTTATCAACCACTTCGATGGCGGGGAGACAATGCTCCATCTGGCGCAGCGCATCTACAACCTGCTGGATGAGATCAAGGCGGGATCGGATCAAAAGACTTATCTGCTGGTGGCGCACAACGGGATCGCAAGAGTCGTCCACTCGTATTTTTATGATATGGAGAACGAAGCGTACTCAGCATTTGGCATTAGAAATTGTGAGATACGCGAATATATATTTAAATAAAAAATGCTGCCAGAAGGCAGCATTTTGTTGTCTTCTGGCAGCAAGTTTTTATTTTAGTGGTTTGGCGCCGGCTTTTTCCTGCATTTTGTCAACCCAGCTGCGGAATTTTCCTTTTTTCTTGGCAGGTGCTGTGCTGAGTTTGCCGCGGATGCCTTTTACATCCGTGATATAGATACCGCTGACGGTTGCCTTGACTTCCTTTTTGACCGGTACGATGTCAAAGATAGAGGCATCGCAGATCAGCGACATGATCTGTGGTCCTATCTTGGCTTTAACGATCGGAAACTTGGCGCGGCGCATGTACTTTGGCGTCTGCTCTAAGACTGCGGCGGGTAGTCCGGCTTCTTTTAGTTTGAGTTTCTTCTTGTCGATGATGAGCATCGTGACAGTCTGCTTTGCAGCTTCGATCTGAGCCTCCTGCTCAGCCTGCTTTTTCTGCATCTTTTTCCCGACGAAATAGAGCACCACCAAAAGAATGACGAGAATGATCAAAACCGTGATTATAATTTTTACTGCCATCTGAAATCATTACCTTTCCTTTTATAAATTTTCATATTATGTATATTTAGGGCATGTGACAGTCAGGACAAAATATCCTTGGCAAAAACCGTCATGTCATTATAAGGATTGTAACATTAAATACTGGAAAGTGCAAGAAAGTCTGTTGATTTCATTGTCTTTTTCGTCTGATGATGTTATGATATGATTTGTGGGGGGAGAAACTGAAGTTTCTAATATGAAAAAATTTATATAAGGAAGGATCATTATTGGATGAAAAAGAAATTGGCATTGATGTGCATGGCAGGTATCATGATCATGAGCGCGAGCGCCTGCGGGGGCAAAAACCAGGATCAGGATGCACAGGAGACCGTACAGACGGTGGAGACAGGCACTGTTTCAGAGGACAGTACAGAAAGTGAGGCGTCGACAGAAGTCGAGAAAGTGAGCGACAGGGAGGACTATGTAGGGCTGCAGGATCTCGATGTCAATGCGTATATTTCGTTGGCGGATTACAAGAACATGACAGTGAGTGCCGAGAGACCGGAGGTGGACGATGAGATGGTCACGCGGTATATCAACAGTGAGCTTTTGGTAGGAACGATCACCAGCAGGGCTGTCCAGGAGGGCGATGTGACTGACATAGACTTTGCGGGCAAGAGGGACGGTGTGGCTTTTGATGGCGGCACTGCGACAGGGTATAAGCTCACGATCGGTTCGGGACAGCTCATCCCGGGTTTTGAGGAAGGTCTCGTGGGAGTGATGCCTGGAGAGACAGTTGATCTGAACCTGACATTTCCGGAAAACTATCGGCAGAATCCTGATCTTGCAGGGCAGGAGGTTGTGTTTACCGTTACAGTCAACGGCATAGATACCTCGGCAGAGTATGAGACCGTGACGCCGGAGGAGATGAAAGAGATGGGGCTGCCGTACAAGACGAAGGAGGATGTCTGGGAAGCCGGGAAAAAAGCTGTGGAACAGAACGCGGATGAGACGTTCGAGGCGAACGCAAAGAGCGCAGTTGTGCAGAAGCTCCTTGAGGAAAGTACCGCAGAATCAATACCGGAATACCTTGTTGAGGAGGAGATACAAAACTACAATTTATATATGGAATCCATTGCGGCAATGTACGGTGTGGACTTAGAGACTTTTGTGTCGGCTGCATCGGGTCTCACACAGGAGGAGTATGACAGCCAGACGAAAGAGATGTGCACACAGATCGTGAAACAGTATCTGGTGATGGAGGCGGTTGCAAGAGCCGAGGGAATTGAGACTACGGACGAGATGATTCATGAGAGGGCAGATAAGGAAGCTGAGGAATATGGTTACAGTTCAGGTGATGCGCTGATCGACGAGGTCGGATATACGACTTATCGAATGGCGGTCGTGCAGGAACAGGTGATAGAGCGGCTGATGGATATCGTTTCAGTCGAGTCAGAAGGGACGCAGGAGTCAGAAGAATCGTAGTACTAGGTGAGGGACGTGGTTTTCGTTATAAGGGGTAGATACACATGAAAAAAGGATGCAGGCGTCTGGCGGTCATTGGAATGTGTGCGGCAGTATTTTTTACGACATATGAGTTTTGTGCAGACCAGGGATCTGTGATGGTGCAGGCGACAAAAAAGGACGATCTAAAGCAGCAGAATGAGGAAGATCAGGATAAATTGGACGATATCGATGACCGGGTCAATGAGCTCGCGGAAGAGCAGGAGGGTGTCGATGCGCAGATCCAGACACTCAGCGATGAGATCTCGGAACTCATGGCGAGCATCAGCCTGCTGGAGGAGGAGATCGAGGCAAAAAAAGCGCAGATCGAGCAGGCGAAGATCGACCTTGCCAAGGCTCAGGAGATCGAGCAGCAGCAGTACGAGGCGATGAAGGTCCGGGTGAAAGCCATGTATGAGAGCGGCGAGACTACCGTGCTTGATATAATCTTTAGTTCGTCCTCCATGCAGGATATGCTTAACAAGGCGGATTATATTGAAAAAATGCATGAGTATGACAAGAAGCTGTTTATCAATTACAAGACAGCCAGACAGAATGTGGAGGACCTGAAACAGAATCTGGAGATAGAGGAGTCGGAGCTTGAGGCAGCGCAGGAAGGGCTTGAGGAGGAGATGGACACTGTCGAGGAGGCAAGGTCGGAGCTTGAGGCGATCAGCGAGGATTATGCGGTGCAGATCAGCAAGGCAAAGCAGCAGGCGGAGGTGTACAAATCCCAGATCAAGCAGAGAAATGCGCAGATCAAACAGATCGAGGCAGAGGAAGAGCGCAAGCGGAAAGAGGAAGAAGAGCGAAAGCGCAGGGAAGAGGAGGAGCGAAAGCGCAAGGAGGAAGAGGCAAAGAAGAACAGCCAGAGCAATAATAGCACCCAGAACAGTGGCAGCAGCACAACGACGACAACGACGACAAAGCCGGCAGCGACCGCATCCGTTGACACGTCTTCGATCATGGCGGCAAACGGGAGTGCAAAGGGTAAGGAGATCGCAGTCTATGCCTGTGGATTTGTGGGAAATCCTTATGTGGCAGGAGGGACAAGCCTGACAAACGGTGCAGACTGTTCCGGGTTTACACAGTCGGTCTTTAAGGCATTTGGCTACAGTCTGCCGAGAAATTCAACTTCCCAGAGAAGCGCAGGCAGGGAGGTAAGTTATGCCGAAGCGCAGCCAGGAGACATCATATGTTATCCGGGGCATGTGGCAATCTACATAGGAAACGGTAAGATCGTTCACGCAAGTTCTGCCAAGACAGGAATCAAGATCAGCAATGCGCTCTACCGCGATATCCTATGTGTGCGCAGGATTGTCTGATCATATCAAAATATACCCATGGCTTGAAAAAGACGGGTAGGAGGAAAAACCTCCTACTCGTCTTTCTGATGTGCATATTTTTCCCGGGTGGCAAGTCCGCCTCTGATGTGGCGTTCAGATTTGTTTACGTCCAGCACTGTCCGTGCCTGTTTGGCAAGCGTAGGGTTAACCTGCATAAGCCGGGAGGTGACATCTTTATGTACAGTCGATTTACTTACCCCAAATGCTTTGGCGGTCTGCCTCACAGTGGCGTTATTTTCGATGATATAGACAGCAATATTGATCGCTCTTTCTTCAATATAATCTTTCATATTCTGAAAAGGGTTCTCCTTCTGAGTCATTTGTACATTCTATGAAGAGGTGATAAAGATTATGAATAGCATTCGAGCAGATTATACTTCGGATCTGTAGGAACAAATAATCTTTATAATTTCTTTATAATTAAAATGAAAAAGATTGTTGACAATAAAATCCGAAAGTAGTAAGTTAATATATGTAAATATTAGCACTCCATTGCGATGAGTGCTAATAAAATGAATTCAGGAAATATCATCATATGGAAGGAGCGTGGCAGTTTGGATTTAGACGAGCGAAAGCGAAAGATTTTGCAGGCGATCATCCGCAATTATCTGGAGACAGGTGAGCCGGTTGGAAGCAGAACCATTTCCAAGTATACGGACTTAAATCTAAGCTCTGCTACGATCCGAAACGAGATGTCAGACCTCGAGGAACTGGGATATATCATACAGCCGCATACCTCCGCAGGGCGTATTCCTTCTGACAAGGGCTACCGGCTGTATGTGGATCAGATGATGCTCGAGAAGGAGGAACAGCTCAATCAGGCGACACAGGAAGTCCGGGAGATGCAGAAAATGCTGCTCGACCGTGAGGATAAGATGGAGGCGGTGCTGAAGCAGATGGCGAAGATGCTCGCTGTCAACACGAATTATGCCACGATGATATCGGCTCCTCAAGTCAGGGGAAATAAGCTGAAATTCATACAGCTTTCGAGAGTGGATACAAGGCAGCTTCTGACCACGATCGTTGTCGAGGGAAATGTCATCAAAAACGATATGATAGCAGTCGATCAGATGCTTGACGATGAGTCACTGTTAAAGCTGAATATCCTGCTGAATACGAATCTGAACGGACTGCCGATCGAGGAGATCAATCTGGCGATGATAGCGAACCTCAAGCAGCAGGCGGGCATACACGCAGGCATTATTGCTGAGGTGATGGACGCGGTGGCGTCAGTGATCAAGGACAATGAGCATGTGGAGATCTACACGAGCGGTGCAAACAATATTTTCAAATATCCGGAACTCGCGGATAATCAGAGGGCGAGTGAACTGATCACGACCTTTGAGGAGAAACAGCTGCTGAACGAGCTTGTGCAGGATACGCTCACAGACGAGAGCGGAACGGGAATACAGGTCTATATCGGCAACGAGACGCCAGTCAAGACCATGAAGGACTGCAGTGTGGTGACAGCCACGTATGAGTTAGAGGAAGGTATGAAGGGCACGATCGGGATCATCGGTCCGCGCCGCATGGATTATGACAAAGTGATCAGTACATTGAAAACACTGAAAAGTCAGCTGGACACGATCTATAAAAAGGACGATGAACACAGCGGATAGGACGAGATGATCCGCACACCAGTCTGACTGCATGATTACATTATTAATATAGAAACATTAATATAGAAAGGAAAAGAGTGGCAGTGGAAGAAAAGGAATTGGATGAACAGATTAAAGAAGATGTAAATTCAAGTGAAGCAAACATGACGGACGCGGAAGCAGCAGATCCGGCGGAAGATGCGGCAGCCGAGACCCAGGACAGCGATGCATCCGAAGAAAATGCCGGGACAGGTGACAAGAAGGAGAAAAAGAAATCGTTTTTGGGCAAGGAAAAAAAGGAGAAGGCCAACAAGCTTCAGGAGAAGGTCGACGAACTTGAGGACAGGGTAAAACGCCAGATGGCGGAGTTTGACAACTTCAGGAAGCGCTCTGAGAAGGAGAAGTCTGCGATGTTTGAGACCGGCGCAAAGAGCGTGGTGGAGAAGATCCTTCCTGTTGTGGATAACTTTGAGAGAGGTCTGGCAGGGCTTTCGGAGGAGGAGATCAAGCAGCCTTTTGCGGAGGGAATGAACATGATCTACAAGCAGCTGATGGCAGAACTTGAAAAACTGGAGGTAAAACCGATCGAGGCAGTTGGCTGTGAATTTAACCCGGATCTTCACAATGCGGTGATGCAGGTGGAGAGCGAGGAGTATGAGTCAGGGATCATCGCGCAGGAGCTTCAAAAAGGGTATACCTACCGTGACAGCGTTGTAAGGCACAGCATGGTGGCAGTCGTACAGTAAACTGACGGCGGACTTCCATAGAGCTGATCGTATTTATGGATTAGAGATGCTAATTGTTAAATGTTCAATTTAGAAATGTTAATAAAATGATTTTATAGAATGAGGAGGAAAAATCATGGCAAAGATTATTGGTATTGACTTAGGTACAACAAACAGCTGCGTGGCAGTTATGGAAGGTGGTAAGCCCACTGTTATCGCAAATACAGAAGGAGCAAGGACTACACCTTCGGTTGTGGCATTTACAAAGAATGGCGAGCGTCTTGTCGGTGAACCTGCAAAGCGTCAGGCAGTCACCAACGCGGAGAAGACGATCGCGTCCATCAAGAGGGATATGGGTACAGATCACGGCAGGACGATCGATGACAAGAAGTATTCCCCGCAGCAGATCTCCGCTATGATCCTGCAGAAATTGAAAGCGGACGCAGAGAGCTACCTGGGTGAGAAAGTTTCGGAGGCAGTCATCACAGTGCCGGCTTATTTCAACGATGCACAGCGCCAGGCGACAAAGGATGCAGGTAAGATCGCAGGACTTGATGTAAAACGTATCATCAACGAGCCGACAGCAGCAGCGCTGGCTTATGGTCTGGACAATGAGAAGGAACAGAAGATATTGGTGTATGACCTCGGCGGCGGTACGTTTGATGTGTCCATCATCGAGATTGGCGATGGCGTTATCGAGGTTCTTGCGACAAACGGCGATACACGTCTTGGCGGTGATGATTTTGATAACAAGCTGATCCAGTGGATGATCGATGAGTTCAAGAAACAGGAAGGCATTGACCTCTCCGGCGACAAGATGGCGATGCAGCGTTTGAAGGAAGCTGCAGAGAAGGCAAAGAAAGAGCTTTCCTCAGCGACAACGACAAACATCAACCTTCCGTTCATCACAGCGACGGCAGAGGGACCCAAGCATTTTGATATGAACCTCACAAGGGCAAAGTTTGATGAGCTGACAAATGATCTGGTAGAGAGAACTGCAGTTCCGGTACAGAATGCGCTGAAGGATGCAGGGCTCACAGCATCTGAGATCGGTCAGGTATTGCTGGTAGGCGGTTCCACACGTATTCCGGCAGTGCAGGAGAAAGTAAAACAGCTGACAGGCAAGGATCCCAGCAAGTCCCTCAATCCGGACGAGTGCGTGGCGATCGGGGCTTCGATCCAGGGCGGTAAGCTTGCAGGTGATGCAGGTGCAGGCGAGATCCTGCTGCTTGACGTCACACCGCTTTCACTCTCCATCGAGACGATGGGCGGCGTAGCGACCAAGTTGATCGAGAGGAATACTACTATTCCGACCAAGAAGAGCCAGATCTTCTCGACAGCAGCGGATAACCAGACAGCTGTAGATATCAATGTCGTACAGGGTGAGAGACAGTTCGCAAGGGACAACAAGTCACTCGGGCAGTTCAGACTGGACGGAATCCCTCCTGCAAGACGCGGTGTTCCTCAGATCGAGGTTACATTTGATATCGATGCAAACGGTATCGTGAATGTGTCCGCGAAGGATCTTGGCACAGGAAAGGAACAGCATATCACGATCACAGCAGGGTCGAATATGTCTGATGAGGATATCGAGAAGGCAGTCAAGGAAGCCGCAGAGTATGAGGCGCAGGACAGAAAGCGCAAGGAGGCGATCGACGCGAGAAATGACGCAGATTCCTTCGTTTTCCAGACAGAGAAGGCGCTCAACGAAGTCGGCGACAAGATCGATGCGTCAGAGAAGGCGGCATTAGAGGCTGATCTGAACGACATGAAGGCGCTGCTTGAAAGCACGAAGGATACGGAGATGACAGAGGATCAGGTATCAGAGCTGAAGGGCAAGCAGGAGGCATTGATGTCAAAGGCACAGAACCTGTTTACCAAGATGTATGAGAATATGCAGGGTGCAGCAGGTGCAGCAGGTCCGGACATGGGCAACATGGGCGGTGCGGAGCAGGCGCAGGATGCGGGCGCAGCGGATGATGTTGTTGACGGAGATTACAGAGAAGTATAAGAGGATCGTTTTTATTTCATTGTCAAGGAACGCCAAAGGACGGCGTTCTTTGCGTGGATTATGTTTCGTTTATACTGTATAAAAGAAAGGCATGGATGAACATGGCAGAGCAGAAGAGAGATTATTATGAGGTGTTAGGTGTTGAGCGGGGCGCGGACGATGCCAGTATTAAAAAAGCATATAGGCAGCTTGCCAAGAAATATCACCCGGATATGAACCCGGGCGACGCTGAAGCTGAGAAGAAATTCAAAGAAGCGTCAGAGGCCTATGCCGTATTAAGTGATCCTGACAAGAGACGCCAGTATGATCAGTTTGGGCACGCTGCATTTGAGGGCGGCGGCGCAGGCGGATTTGGTGGATTTGACTTCGGCGGGGCTGATTTCTCTGACATATTTGGCGATATATTTGGTGATTTCTTTGGCGGCGGCAGAAGCAGTTCGAGGAGCAACGGGCCGATGAAGGGCACCAATATCCGTACCAGTGTGCGCATCACGTTCGAGGAGGCTGTCTTTGGCATTGACAAGGAGCTTGAGCTCAATCTCAAGGATACCTGCAAGACCTGTAACGGCAATGGCGCAAAACCTGGTACATCGCCGGAAACCTGCCACCGCTGCGGCGGGCGCGGCCAGGTTGTGACGCAGAGCAAGACACCGTTTGGCATTATCCGAAATGCACAGGTGTGTCCTGACTGCGGCGGTTCAGGTAAAACAGTCAAGGAGAAGTGTCCTGACTGTCATGGGAGCGGTTATATTGCGAGCAGAAAGAAGATACAGGTGTCGATTCCGGCGGGTATTGACAATGGACAGAGTGTGCGTATCCGGGATAAGGGCGAGCCGGGTGTGAATGGCGGACCGAGAGGAGACCTTCTGGTCGAGGTGGTAGTCGACAGACATCCCATCTTCCAGAGACAGGATATGAACATCTTCTCCACTGTTCCCGTATCCTTTGCGGTTGCGGCGCTGGGCGGGGAGGTCCTGATCGATACCGTGGACGGCAGAGTAGTCTATGATGTGAAGGCGGGTACACAGACCGATACACGTGTCAGACTGCGCGGAAAAGGTGTTCCGTCACTCCGGAATAAGGATGTCCGCGGCGATCATTATGTCACGCTTGTCGTGCAGGTGCCGGATAGGCTGTCAAGCGATGCGAAAGAACTCCTGCGCCAGTTTGACAAGGAGACTGGAAACAGCTTAGAGGCTGTCAGAAATATGGAGTCCAATGATTCCGGCGAAGAGAAGAAGAAGGAAAAGAAATTTAAGAATCCGTTTAATAAGGGATAGGATCAGTGTGGATTATAGAACGTCCGCATGATGTTACAGGATGGCATCATGCGGACGTTTTTGGTGTTCTGCGATGAACAATGATGCAACTTTGATGCAAAAATTATGCCTATATGATACAAGTAATATGCAAATATGATGATTTCATGTTGTACCATACAGAGTAGAAGCCGTAGGAAAATAACCGACACAGAATGTGCAGGATATTTTCCGCTGTTTTATCATCAGATGATCACGGGGGGACTGTTCATAATTCGCTTATGAAAATTATGAACAGATCCTAAGAAAGGCAGGGTACAATAAAATGAAAAAATGTAAAAAATTTTTAGGTTTTCTGAGTGTATTGCTTGTGCTGGTGATGCTTCCACTCCCGCCAGTGTTAGCGGAGGAGGAGCGCGCTGAGGACAAAAACAAAACAGGTGCACCCTATTTCTACGTGGAGACGCAGGATGTGTCTGTAGACAGTTTTCCCTTGAAGAAGACCAATGTGACAGTGGATATCAATGGCGTGATCGCAGATATCCATGTGGTGCAGTCCTATGCAAATGAGGGCACAAGCCCCATCAATGCCTGCTATGTATTTCCGGCGTCCACCAAGGTAACGGTCCATGGTATGCAGATGCAGATCGGCAACCAGATGGTCACGGCGAAGATCAAGGAGAAGGAGGAGGCGAAGGAAGAATTTGAGGAGGCGAAGGAGGAGGGGAAAAGCGCATCCCTGCTGTCGGAGGAGCGCCCAAATGTTTTTACGATGAATATTGCAAATATCATGCCGGGCGACAATGTTTCCGTTGACCTTCACTACACAGAACTGATCACACCCACAGATGGAGTGTATCAGTTTGTGTATCCCACTGTTTCCGGACCAAGATATATAGGACCTGTCATAGATGACTCGGGAACGCGCGAGGAATGGACGGCAACACCCTATCTGCCGGAGGGGACAGATCCAAAAGACCAATATGACATTCGTGTCAGTTTATCCGCCGCAGTTCCCATCACAGAACTTGAGAGCAGTTCCCATGAGATCATGGTCGACTGGAAAGAGAACACCCAGGCTGTCGTGTCACTGGCAGATGCTTCCGACTATGCGGGTAACAGGGATTTCATACTCGACTACAAGATGACAGGGCAGGACATCTCCACGGGATTGATGCTGAACAGAGGAGAGAATGAAAATTTCTTCATGCTCATGGTACAGCCCCCTGAGCGCTTTAAGATCGAGGATATTCCGCCGCGTGAATATATTTTTGTGCTTGATATTTCCGGTTCGATGTCGGGGTATCCCCTGCAGACTGCCAAGGAATTGATCAAGAACCTGGTGTCTGATCTCAAGGAGACCGACACGTTTAACCTGATCCTGTTCTCCGGGGCATCGCTGCAGATGGCGGAGAAGTCGGTTCCGGCAAATGAGGAGAACATTAATGAGGCGATACGGATCATCGATGAGCAGGAAGGCGCCGGCGGTACAGAGCTCGCGCCGGCGTTGAGAGATGCCATCGCAATACCCGGCAAAAAAGATGTGGCGCGCAGCATCGTTGTCATTACGGATGGCTACATCTACGGCGAGGAAGAGATCTTTGAGATCATTCATGAAAATATAGGCGGCACGGATTTCTTTCCGTTTGGCATCGGACGGGGCGTAAACCGCAATTTAATAGAAGGGATCGCCAAGACCGGACAGGGAGAACCTTTTGTAGTGACAGACCAGGAGGAGGCGTCAGAAATCTCTGAGAAGTTCAGGACATATATCCAGTCACCTGTTATGACAGATATCAACGTCAAATTTGACGGGTTTGATGTCTATGACGTGGAGCCGGCTGTACTGCCCACACTCTTTGCACAGAGACCGATCATCCTTCTGGGCAAATGGCGCGGTGAGCCTGCAGGAACAGTCCAGATCACCGGAAAGACAGGAAACAGTGATTATGTGCAGACGATATCACTCGCAGATGCAGTATCGGAAGGAAATGATTCCGATAAGGAAGCATCCGCGGCCAATGCAGTGTATGTCAAAAATACAGGTGCGGATGATGCTTATCTGAGCGGTTCCGCAGGGGATTCCTCATACGTAAAAACATCAAATGAGGGAGTCGCTGCCGCGCAGGCTGCAGACGTGCAGGCTGATCTGATGACAGCGGGCGCGGTGCAGGCTTCTGCCGGTATGAATGTTGTGGGAAGTACGAATCAGCCGCAGTCCGTTACGGCAGTTACCCTGGAAAGCGACGTACTCAGTTACTTGTGGGCACAAAAGAGGATAGAGCGTCTCACCGATTATGGATTGAACAAAGAGGATCCCGATGTGAAAACGGAGGTGACACAGCTGGGATTAACGTATAATATACTGACACCGTACACTTCGTTTATCGCAGTGACAGAGACTGTGCGGAATCCTGGCAAGGACAGCACTGACGTGAACCAGCCGCTTCCGCTGCCGCTGGAAGTATCCAATTTTGCAGTCGGCGGTTACTTGTTTGGCTCTGAACCATCAGAAATACTTCTGATCGCAGTGTTGATCCTGATCACAGCAGTGCAGATTTTGCGCATAAAGAGAAGCCATAAGAAGCACAGTGCATCATAATGCGGACCGGCAGCTTGATTTTTATAGAAATACAGTTCTGTGCAGGAGTGGATCATAAAATGAAAAAAGATTTGAAAAATAACCTGATCATCTATTTTTCGGCAGTTCTTGCAGTGATCGCCGTAAAAGTATATTATCGCACAGCGGACAGTGAGATGCTCTCATGGATCCTTGCGCCCACCACATGGTGGGTGCAGGTCCTGAGCGGTATTTCTTTTGAAAAGATGGCATATGTCGGATACGTGAGCCACGAATATCAGTTTATCATAGCCCCCTCCTGCTCTGGGGTGCGCTTTCTGCTGACGGCGTTTGTCATGATGGTATTTTCTTTTACACACCAGATGGATTCGCGGGGGAAAAAGATCGTCTGGCTGGGAGCCAGCGCTTTTTTTTCTTACGTCTCAACAATATTTGTAAATGGAATACGGATCACTGTTTCGATCTATCTGCCGATGATGCTCGGAAATGATGTTCTGACAGAATGGCTTACAGCGCAGAGGCTTCACACGATGATCGGCACAGTCATATATTTTTCTATGCTTTTGGGAATCTATTGTCTGGTACAGTGCATATGGAGCCATGCCGCCATGCGCGAAGGCACAGGCGCAAGAAGGATAACAAAGTGTTTGGTGACGCCTGTGTTCTGGTATTTTGCGATGGTTCTGGGTGTTCCGTTTCTTGGAAGGCTGTACCGGAATGACTGGGACGGATTCTGGCAGTATGCATTGTTTGTGACAGGGATCTGCACATTGGTAGTACTGATGTTTGGACTGCTGGGAACTGCAGTGCGGAGATTTGGCAATGCAGGCGCTGCATTCGTGTGCGGCAAAAAAACTTAAAGTTGTGGCGTAAACAGTAACGGCTCAAACGAAATATTTGGGTGTGGATCATAAATTTTGATAGAAATAAGAACTTCTGTGTGATATGATAGTATATAATGTCGCGCAGAAGTTTTTTGATTAGGAACTGTGGGAAAATAATCGATGCAGTCTGTGTCAGTTATTATTCTGCAGATCCTCACTGTTAACGGCTGTATTAGGCGGGGAGGTTTTATTATGAAATGGAAAAAGTTTACGATCAAGACGATTACCGACGCGGAGGATATCATCATCAGTACGCTGTACGATATCGGTCTGGAGGGAGCGCAGATCGAGGACAAGGTTCCTTTGACACCGCTGGAAAAGGAGCAGATGTTTGTGGATATCCTGCCCGAAGGACCAGAGGATGATGGGATCGCATACCTGAGTTTTTTTGTGGAGGATACAGCCGGCAGCCTGTCTGTGGACGAGATGGTCGCCGGCATCAACAGGGAACTCGATGATCTGCGCAATTTTATGGATATCGGGGAGGGGGCTGTCATGGTCTCCGAGACGGAGGATATCGACTGGATCAACAACTGGAAGCAGTTTTTTCATCAGTTTTATATCGACGATCTGCTCGTGATACCGTCGTGGGAGGAAGTCAGACCCGAGGACAGGGACAAAAAGATACTGCATATCGATCCCGGGACAGCATTTGGCACAGGGATGCACGAGACGACGCAGCTGTGTATCCGGCAGCTGAAGAAGCATATCACATCGGACACCGAGCTGCTCGACGTGGGAACAGGAAGCGGCATCCTTTCCATCATTTCTCTGATGTATGGCATCCGCCATGCGGTCGGCACGGATCTTGATCCCTGCGCGGTGGAGGCAGTGCGGGAAAACATGGAGGCGAACCATATAGCGCCGGAGCGCTTCGAGATGATGATCGGGAACATTATCACGGACAAGGCAGTTCAGGACAGGGTTGGCTATGCAAAATATGACATTGTTGTCGCAAATATTCTGGCGGATGTGCTTGTGCCGCTGACGCCGGTGATCGTCGATCAGCTCAGACCAGGCGGTGTGTACATCACCTCCGGGATTATCGATAACAAGGAACAGACAGTGCGCGATGCAGTGGAAGCAGCAGGGCTGGAAGTCATTGAAGTGACTTATCAGGGCGAGTGGGTGAGTGTCACGGCGCGCAGGAAGTGTTAAGGATTGAGGATGTTGGTATATGTATCATTTTTTTGTGGAACCGTCGCAGATTTCTGACAGAAGTGTCATAATTACAGGTGACGATGTGAACCATATCAAGAATGTGATCCGTTTGAAACCGGGCGATGAGATCAGTGTCAGCAACGGTATCGACGGTAAGGATTACCGGTGCGGTATCGAGGAGATCACGGATACGGAGATTGTCTGCACGCTGCGTTTTGTCAAGGAGGACGGCGTGGAGCTGCCCTCCAGGGTGTACTTGTTCCAGGGGCTTCCCAAAGGGGACAAGATGGAGTTTATCATCCAGAAGATGGTGGAGCTGGGCGTGTATGAGATCATCCCCGTAGCCATGAGGCGCTGTGTGGTGAAGTTGGATGAGAAGAAGGCAAAGGCAAAGACTGCGCGCTGGCAGGGAATCGCGGAGGCAGCCGCGAAGCAGAGCAAGCGCGGTATCGTGCCGAGGGTGCGGGAGGTCATGGGCTATCAGGAGGCGCTGGAATGCGCGAAAGATATGGACATAAAACTGGTTCCCTACGAGATGGAGGATATGCTTGACGGTGCGGTGGGCATGGCAGGGACGAGACAGATGATAGAGCGCCTTGAACCGGGACAGTCCGTCGCTGTCTTTATCGGACCGGAAGGTGGATTCGAGGAGGGCGAGATACAGTCTGCTATTTCCTGCGGCATGACGCCGATCACGCTGGGCAGACGGATCCTGCGCACAGAGACCGCAGGCATGACGGTCATGGCATGGATCATGTATCGGTTGGAGCAGTAGGAGAAAAGAGCATGTTGTGGAATACAAATGCGCACAAAATCTAAAAGGGGCGCATATTTATATTATATGATTACTGTTCCGTCGTTAGACGTATTTTTTGTCTGACATGGAACAGGGACAAAATACGTTTGAAGGTGTGGATATGATGGAAGTTTATCTTGACAACTCAGCGACAACGAGATGTCTGCCGGAAGTCGCATCGCTTATGACACACATCATGTGCGAGGATTATGGAAATCCCTCAAGCATGCACAGAAAAGGTGTGGAGAGCGAGAAATATGTGCGCTATGCCAAAGAAGTCATCGCAAGATGCATGAAAGTACAGGAAAAGGAAATACTTTTTACATCAGGAGGAACAGAGTCGGACAATATTGCCCTGATCGGCGGTGCGTATGCAAACTGTCGTGCGGGCAGACATATCATAACGACCAGGATCGAGCATCCGGCAGTGCTTCAGACCTGTGCCGCGCTGGAGGAACAGGGATTTGTGGTGACGTATCTCCCTGTGGATGCAAACGGTGTCATTCGCCTTGCTGACCTGGAAAAGGCGATGACAAAGAATACGATCCTGGTATCGATCATGCACACAAACAACGAAGTGGGCGCGGTGCAGCCGATCGAGCAGGCAGGCGAGCTGATCAAACACATGAATCCCAATACGCTGTTTCACGTAGATGCCGTTCAGGGATTTGGGAAGTTCAGGATCTACCCGAAACGGATGCATATTGATCTGCTGTCTGTGAGTGCCCACAAGATCCATGGTCCCAAGGGCGTCGGATTCCTATATATCAATGAGAAGGCGAAAGTGCGCCCGATCATTTTCGGCGGCGGACAGCAGAGAGGGATGCGTTCGGGGACGGAAAACGTGCCGGGCATTGCGGGCATGGCGAAGGCTGTCGAAGAGATTTTTGCGGACTATGAGTCCAAGATCGATTATCTGTACAGCATAAAGGAGCGCTTTGTGAAAGGCGTGGGTGCCATTGAGGGCATCAGGCTCAACGGTCCTGTGGGACGGGAAGGTGCGCCGCATGTGGTCAGCGTATCTATACAGGGCATTCGCAGCGAGGTCATGCTGCACGCGCTCGAGGATAAGGGGATCTATGTGTCGGCGGGAAGTGCATGTTCGTCCAACAAGCCGTCCGTATCGGCGACGCTCAAGGCGATCGGTGTTGAGAAACAGTATCTCGACTCGACATTGCGGTTTAGTTTTAGCCTGTACACCACGGAAGCAGAGATCGACTACACGATAAAATGCATGAGTGAATTGATACCAATGCTCAGACACTACACCAGAAAGTAGCATTGCGCTGTCACAGACCTACAGAGAAGGAGAAAAATATGTACAGATCATTTTTAATAAAATACGCGGAGATCGGCGTGAAGGGGAAGAACAGGTATCTGTTTGAGGATAGATTGTGCGATCGGATACGGTACGCACTGACTCGCTGCGAAGGTGCATTTGAGGTGGCGAAATCACAGGGGAGGATCTATGTCAATGCGCTCTCAAACTTTGATCACGAGGAGACCGTTGAGAATCTAAAGACAGTGTTTGGCATCACGGGGATCTGCCCGGTAGTCCATGTGGAGGACAATGGATTTGAGAAACTTTGTGAAGATGTGATCCGATATATTGACCAGGTATATCCTGACAAAAATTTCACATTCAAGGTGGAAGCGCGCAGGGCGAGAAAGAATTATCCGAAAAACTCAATGGAGATCAACTGTGATCTGGGGGAAGCGCTGTTAAAGGCTTTTCCGGAGATGAGGGTCGATGTGCATAAGCCTGATGTGATGCTGCGCATTGAGGTGCGGGAAAAGATCTATATCTATTCGACAGTCATTCCGGGACCCGGAGGACTTCCCGTCGGAACGAACGGAAAGGGGATGCTGCTCTTGTCGGGCGGGATCGACTCCCCGGTGGCAGGTTATATGATCGCAAAGCGGGGGGTGGAGATCGAAGCAGTGTACTTCAGCGCGCCGCCCTACACAAGCGAGCGCGCCACACAGAAAGTGATCGACCTTGCAAGGATGATATCCAAATACAGCGGACCGATCAAACTGCATATTATTAACTTTACGGATATACAGCTCTATATTTATGATCAGTGTCCGCATGATGAGCTCACGATCATCATGCGGCGCTATATGATGCGCATTGCAGAGGAGATCGCGGCAAAGAGCGGCTGTCTGGGACTGATCACTGGCGAGAGCATCGGACAGGTTGCCTCCCAGACCATGCAGTCACTGATGGCGACGAACGATGTGTGCGCGATGCCGGTCTACAGGCCGCTCATCGGTTTTGACAAACAGGAGATCGTGGAAGTATCTGAGAAGATCGATACATACGAGACTTCGATTCAGCCCTACGAGGATTGCTGCACGATCTTCGTGGCAAAGCATCCGGTGACAAAGCCCAATCTCAATGTGATACGGATCCACGAGAGAAACCTTGACGAGAGGATCGATGAGCTGGTGAGGACGGCGCTGGAAACAGACGAAGTGGTCGAGATCGTCTATAGATGAGTGAAGGATTCCGATCACATGAATATTTTTCCGCAGCTCCTAAAAACAAAACCGGGTACATAATGTACCCGGTAAATGTTCAACGCATCAAATATTCAAGCGATTGATCTTATAAGCCATGCGGACAAGACCAGTATGTACCACTGCAATGCAGATACTATACTAAGTAAGGTTTTAAGATCTCCATAACATCATCTACGCCGCTCTCAGCATGAATATTCAGATCGATGGGCTTAGATAGATCTAAGCTGAAGATACCCATGATAGACTTTGCATCTATAACGTATCTGCCTGAAACAAGGTCAAAATCGTAATCGAACTTTGTGATATCGTTAACGAAAGATTTTACCTTATCAATAGAGTTTAAAGAAATCTGAACTGTTTTCATTCTGACTACCTCCTTTTATTTTACCTTCCATTTAATAATAAAGGTAATCCGCGGAAAAGTCAACAAGAGACCGAAAACAGTTGTAATGAAAATTGACGAAAATATATAAAAAATATGTACAAATTGACTTTCTGATCAGAAGGCAATATGGAAAACAGACGAAAGGATAAACCGGAAAAATGAAAACAGTGGCATATCACAATCTTGGCTGCAAGGTCAATTCATACGAAATGGACGCCATGCTGCAGGCGCTGAGGGGAAAGGGATATCAGATCGTGCCGTTTGATGAAAAGGCGGATATCTACATTGTAAATACATGCACAGTGACGAACATCGCGGACAGAAAGAGCAGGCAGATGCTCCACAAGGCAAAAAAGACCAACCCTGAAAGCATCGTGGTGGCAGTCGGCTGCTATGTGCAGTCTGACACGCAGGCGGTGGAGGCGGACAGTGCAGTCGACCTGTTAGTCGGGAATAACCGGAAAAAGGATCTCGTGGAAATTCTCGAGAGCTACCTTGACGGTGTGACGCAAAAGAGTGTGATCGATATCAACCATACATCGGAGTACGAGGAGATGCGGCTGACATCGACTACAGAACACACCCGCGCCTACATCAAGATCCAGGACGGCTGCAACCAGTTTTGTACATACTGTATGATACCCTATGCGAGGGGACGTGTCAGAAGCCGCAAAAAGCAGGATGTCCTGGCAGAGATCAGGGGGCTTGTGGCAGCAGGGTACAAAGAATTTGTGCTGACAGGAATACATATCAGCTCATATGGTATGGATTTGAAAGAGGCTCAGGAAGAAAACCTGCTCACACTCGTGCAGGCGATCGATGCGGTCAGCGGAGTGGAGCGGATTCGGCTGGGATCACTTGAACCCCGCATTGTCACAGAAACATTTGCAGAAAACCTGGCAGCATTAAAACACATCTGTCCGCACTTTCATCTGTCGCTGCAGAGCGGCTGTGGGGCAGTGCTAAAACGCATGAACCGACATTATACACCTGAGGAGTATCTAAGAGGCGTCAACCTGCTGCGTGAAGCGTTTGTACATCCGGCGGTCACAACCGATGTGATCGTGGGATTTCCGGGAGAGACAGAGGAAGAGTTTGAGATCACCAGACAGTTTGTGGAGACGATCGGTTTTTATGAAATGCACATTTTCAAGTATTCCAGGAGAAAGGGAACGAAGGCGGCAGTGATGTCCATGCAGGTGCCGGAGGCGGAAAAAAACAGAAGAAGCGGTGTGCTGCAGTCCATCGTGAAGCGGGACTCGGAGCGCTTTAGGTCTTATTATATCGGCAGGGATGTGGAGGTGCTGTTTGAGGAGAAGAAAATGATCAGGGGAAGAGAATACTGGCTGGGGCACACGAGAGAGTATGTGAAAGTGGCTGTACTGGCGCAGGAAGAAGTGCTTGAAAACAGGTTGTGCACCGGAAAAGTGAAAGAATTCCTCGAGGATGAGATCACAATTATGGAGCATTAATACAGTTTTCGCGCTGTAACTCTTGAATTTTGTACTGAATTAAGTTATGATAGGTATAACAATGCAAAAATACAGCTCATCGATTGGAAGGGGCATAGAGATGGAAGATTTGACACGCACACAGTTCATACAGTTAACACCGGAGGATCTCGGAGAGTCGGCCTCGGTCAAGGATGTGATCGCGTCTGTCTATGCTGCTCTTACAGAGAAGGGGTACAATCCGGTGAATCAGATCGTCGGCTATATCATGTCAGGGGATCCGACATATATCACCAGCCACAAGGGCGCGAGAGCCATGATCATGAAGGTGGAGCGGGACGAGCTTGTGGAGGAGATGTTAAAGTCCTACATCTACAATGCGGGCTGGAATAGGATTGGAAGATTTTAGACGTTCTGACCAATAGGAGTTTCCGGTTGTATGGGTGAGAATTGTAGTCAATATGGAGAGATACATGAGAAAAATGGGACTTGACTTCGGATCAAAGACAGTGGGGGTAGCCATCAGTGATCCGCTTCTTATCACCGCCCAGGGAATTGAGATTGTGCGCAGAAAGTCTGAGAGCAAGCTTCGTCAGACCTTGGCAAGGATCGAAGAATTGATCGTGGAGTACGAGGTAGATGAGATCGTGCTCGGCTATCCTAAGAACATGAATGACACCGTGGGAGAACGGGGGGAGAAAACCCTTGCCTTCAAGGAAATGTTGGAGAGAAGGACAGGGCTTGATGTACAGCTGTGGGATGAGCGACTGACCACAGTGGCAGCAGATAAAGCGATGATGGAAGCCGGTATAAGACGTGAGGAGCGCAAAGAACACGTTGACAGGATAGCGGCAGTTTTTATTTTGCAGGGGTACTTGGATTATCTAAAAAACAGGGAAGGGTATGGGTTACAGTAATGGAAAAAATAACCTTTAAGCCAGATGGAGAGGAAGCCGAAGTAGATTTTTACGTGCTGGAGCAGACGACCATTGGCGGGGTGAATTATATTTTGGTAACAGATGCGGAAGAAGAGGATGATGGAGAAGCGTATATTTTGAAAGCGTCTTCTGATACAGACGGGCACGAGCAGGTTTACTGCATGGTTGAAGATGATGCGGAACTTGCGGCTGTAGCAGGCGTTTTTGAAAATATGCTGGACGACATCGACCTGATCTAGATAAAACGTTATAGGAGGTTCAATTTGAAACAGAACAAACAAAATACTTCAAAGCTCAAAATCATACCACTTGGTGGTCTTGAGCAGATTGGAATGAACATTACTGCCTTTGAGTATGAAGACAGTATTGTTGTGGTGGATTGCGGTCTGAGTTTTCCGGCAGACGATATGCTGGGCATCGATCTGGTGATTCCTGATGTCACATATCTCAAAAACAATCAGGACAAAGTGAAAGGGTTTGTGATCACGCATGGGCACGAAGACCATATAGGCGCGTTGCCGTATGTGCTCAAGGAACTCAATGTCCCGGTGTACGCCACAAAACTTACGATGGGGATCATCGAGAACAAACTGACAGAGCACAATCTGATCCACAATGTGCGCAGGAAGGTAGTCAGATTCGGGCAGAATATCAATCTGGGATGTTTTCGGATCGAGTTCATCAAGACAAATCACAGCATCGTGGACGCGGCAGCGCTCGCGATCTACTCGCCAGCCGGGATCGTGGTGCACACAGGCGACTTTAAGGTGGATTACACGCCTGTATACGGTGATGCCATTGATCTGCAGCGTTTTGCGGAACTTGGCAAGAAGGGTGTGCTGGCTTTGATGTGCGACAGTACCAATGCGGAGCGGCCAGGTTTTACGCCGTCTGAGAAGAAGCTCGGACCAGTATTTGACTCACTGTTTGAAGAGCACAAGAAGACCAGGATCATCATAGCAACCTTTGCGTCGAACGTGGACAGGGTGCAGCAGATCATCAATACAGCCGACAAATTTGGACGGAAAGTGGTGGTCGAGGGGCGGAGCATGGTCAATATCATAGAGACTGCTTCAAACCTCAACAGGATCAGTATACCAGACAACACTTTGATCGATATAGAGCGACTGAAAAATTACCCCAAGGACAAGACAGTCATCATCACGACTGGCAGCCAGGGGGAGAGCATGGCAGCGCTCAGCCGCATGGCAGGCGGTATGCACAAAAAGATCTCCATACAAAAGGGTGATACAGTCATATTCTCGTCCAACCCGATCCCGGGAAATGAGAAGGCGGTCACGAAGGTGATCAATGAACTGTTCAAGAAAGGGGCAGATGTCATTTTCCAGGATACGCATGTGTCGGGACATGCCTGCCAGGAGGAGATCAAGCTGATCTACACGCTGACAAAACCCAAATATGCAGTGCCGGTGCACGGCGAGTTCAAGCACTTAAAAGCGCAGGCGAAGATTGCAATGGATCTGGGCATCGACAAGGATGACGTGTTTATCCTGCAGTCGGGCGATGTGCTTGCGATGGATGATAACAGTGCGAGCATCACTGGAAAAGTGCCAGTGGGCGCGGTGCTCGTGGACGGGCTCGGCGTCGGAGATGTCGGAAATGTGGTACTTCGGGACAGGCAGCACCTGGCGGAGGATGGCATACTGATCGTGGTGATGTCCCTGGACGGCGCATCAGGAGAGCTGCTGGCAGGACCGGATATCGTCTCGAGGGGATTTGTATATGTGAAGGAGTCGGACGAGCTGCTCGATGAGGCGCGCAAGTTGATCGAGAAGGCTGTGCTTGGATGTCTCAAGAAAAATATCACGGACTGGGGTAAGATCAAGGGGACCATCAAGGATACGCTGAGCGAATTTGTATGGAAAAAGACAAAGAGGCGTCCGATGATCCTGCCGATCATCATGGAAATATAATACGAACTCGGAGGTAGGGTAATGAATGCAAAACAGCTTTTTGGGGCGGTCTCCGCGATGATCATCAAGATCGCGCTGGCAGCAGTGGTCATCGTGGCGGTGTTCCGGCTTGCGGTATATGCATATGATTTCGGATACCAGGTGTTTGCTGACATCCCTGTCAGCGAAGGCGAGGGCAGGATTGTCAGTGTGGTCATTTCCGAGGGACAGAGCAGCAGGGATCTGGCGAAAATGCTGGAGCAGAAAGGACTGATCAACGATGCCAATGCGTTCTACGTGTTCGAGCGGCTTTCTGATTACAAGGATCTGCTGCAGCCTGGAACCTATGAGTTGAGTACGTCCATGAAAGCGGAGGAAATGCTGGAGATCGTGTGCCATAGCGAGGGGGAAGCGCAGGAATAAAACGATGCACGGAATGTTCGCTATCTCCTGGTAAACAAATATGCCATCATATAGAAAACATCGATCAGGAGACAGACCATATGTCTCCTGTATTTATGCACACGGGCACGCAGAGGAAGAATGTCATCAAACCAATAAATCGGTTCACTGACGGGTGCCCGGTACAATGCAAGCCGTGTGAGGGATAGCAGATTAAAAATATAGGAGCGCTGAAATATTTATGGAGATCATGACAGACGAGAGGATGCTGACGTTTCTGCATTCATTTGACAGGGAGCAGCCGGCTTATTTGAGTGTACTGGAGCAATATTCCAGAGAGAATAATGTACCGATCATCAGACCGCAGATGCAGAGTCTTTTGCGGCTGTTGATCACATGGGGAAGACCGATGCGTATCCTGGAGGTCGGGACGGCTGTCGGTTTCTCCGCGCTGCTGATGAGCGAGTATGCGCCGCAGGGATGCCGGATCACGACCATCGAAAAGTATGAGAAGCGGATACCGATCGCTAAAGAAAATTTCGATAAGGCGGGAAAGTCGGACTGCATCACGCTCTTGGAAGGAGATGCGGCGGAGATTCTGGCATCGCTGAAAGAGGATGGCGCGTACGATTTTATCTTTATGGATGCGGCAAAGGGACAGTATATCAACTTCCTGCCGGATATACTGCGGCTGCTGTCTCCGACAGGATTGTTGGTGTCGGATAATGTTCTGCAGGAGGGCGAGCTGATCGAGTCGAAATATGCAGTGATCCGCAGGAACCGCACGATCCATAACAGGATGCGGGAATATCTGTACCAGCTGACGCACTGTGAGGGATTGGAGACGACGATACTGCCTGTTGCCGACGGGGTTACACTGTCTGCAAAACGAAAATAAGTCATCTGTATGCAATATAGGATGGAGGATAGGAATGAACAATAAAAGACCAGGCAGACCGGAACTTCTGGTACCGGCGAGCAGCCTAGAGGTGTTAAAGACGGCAGTCATTTTTGGGGCGGACGCTGTATATATCGGAGGTGAGGCTTTTGGGCTGCGCGCCAAGGCAAAGAATTTTTCCCGGCAGGATATGGCGGAGGGGATCAGGTTTGCGCACGAGCGCGATGTGAAAGTGTATGTGACGGCAAATATCCTTGCGCACAACGACGATCTCGAGGGGGCGCGAGCTTATTTTAGCGAATTAAAAGAAATGGAGCCGGATGCGCTGATCATATCGGATCCCGGCATGTTCATGATCGCCAGGGAAGTCTGCCCAGAGATAGAGATCCATATATCCACGCAGGCAAACAACACGAATTACCAGACGTACCGGTTCTGGCATCAGCAGGGGGCAAAGCGCGTCGTGTCGGCAAGAGAGCTTTCCCTGGCAGAGATCAGGCAGATCCGTGACAACATACCGGAGGGGATGGAGATCGAGAGCTTTATCCACGGTGCGATGTGCATTTCGTATTCGGGCAGGTGTCTGCTGTCCAATTATTTCACCGGAAGGGATGCGAACCAGGGGGCTTGCACGCACCCGTGCCGCTGGAAATACGCGGTGGTGGAGGAGACACGCCCCGGCGAGTATCTGCCTGTGTATGAGAACGAGCGCGGGACGTATATTTTCAATTCGAAGGATCTGTGCATGGTCGAGCACATCCCTGAGCTTGTGGCGGCAGGGATCGACAGTTTGAAGATCGAGGGGCGCATGAAGACGGCGCTCTATGTGGCGTGCGTGGCGCGCACTTACAGAAAAGCGATCGATGATCATTTTGAGTCGGAGGAGAAGTACCGCAGCAATCTGGACTGGTACAGGACTGAGATCGCCAAGTGCACATACCGTCAGTTTACGACTGGATTTTATTTCGGAAAACCGGATGAAAACACACAGATCTATGACAGCAATACTTACGTCAACGAGTACGTATATCTCGGGATTGTGGAGGCGGTCGATGAGCGCGGCCGTGCGAGGTTTGAACAGAAGAACAAGTTCTGTGTGGGCGATACGATCGAGCTCATGAAACCTGACGGGACCAATATTCAAACAAAAGTTCTAACTATGCACAATGATGAGGGAGAGGCGGTCGAAAGCTGCCCGCACTCGAGGCAGATCCTGTACGTGGAGCTGGCAGACAAACCGGAGCCGTATGACATCATGCGCGTGGAGGCGTCAAGATAATGGTATAAAATAACGAAAAACAAGCTTTCCTGAAAAATGGTTCTATGCAAAATGCAGAAAAGGAAAAAAGAGGCAGGATTTTTTCGGGAAAGCCTTGATTTTTTGCCGGGAATATATTATTGTATAGTAAGTAAAAAAATCAGACACAAACAAGGCATAGAAGTATGAAGTGCGAGAACGTAACGATTTGTAATTGTATATCATGATACTGAGAACAAAGGTGTTCCAAAAAAGAAGAATCTCTTTTTTTGGAACTTTTTTTGTAGGCGGACAGAAGCTATGGCGCACAGGAGGGAAGCTGACGGAGTGCCGGGACAAAACTGAAGGAAAGAATCATGAATATATGATCAACACAAAGTGAGGAGGTCATTATGAGCGAAGCATTAAACGTGGAAAAAATCTTTGGTGAGAAAGTCTTTACGATGGAGAAGATGAGAGAGCGTCTCACCAGAAAGGTATTTCTGGAAGTAAAGAGGGTTATGGATCACGGCGGTGAACTCTCCATGACGACTGCGGATGTTGTGGCAAAGGCGATGAAAGACTGGGCTGTGGAGAATGGCGCGACGCACTTCACGCACTGGTTCCAGCCGCTTACGGGCATCACAGCGGAGAAGCATGACTCCTTCGTGTCACATCCTGACGCGGAGGGAAAGATGTTGATGGAGTTCTCCGGAAAAGAGCTCATCAAGGGTGAACCGGATGCTTCCTCATTTCCGTCGGGCGGACTGCGCGCGACGTTCGAGGCGAGAGGCTACACGGCGTGGGATATCACTTCCCCGGCATTCCTGAAAGAATCCGGCTGCGGTGTGATCCTGTGTATTCCGACGGCATTCTGCTCTTATACAGGGGAGGCGCTTGACAAGAAGACGCCGCTGCTGCGCTCCATGGAGGCGCTGAGTGAGCAGGCGCTGCGTATCGTTAAACTGTTTGGAAATACGGAGGCTACGAAGGTCACAGCATCCGTGGGGGCGGAGCAGGAGTATTTCCTGGTAGACAAGGATCTCTATCTGCAGAGGAAGGATCTGATGTTTGCAGGGCGCACTCTTTTCGGCGCACCGGCTCCGAAGGGGCAGGAGATGGAGGATCACTATTTTGGTGTCATCAAGGAGCGCGTCGGCGCATACATGAAAGATCTGAACGAGGAACTGTGGAAGCTGGGTGTCACAGCCAAGACGCAGCACAATGAGGTCGCTCCTGCACAGCATGAGCTTGCGCCGATCTACGAGACAGCAAATATCGCGGTTGACCACAATCAATTGGTGATGGAAGCGATGAAGCGCGTCGCATATAAGCATGATCTGAGATGCCTGCTTCATGAGAAGCCGTATGCGGGTGTCAACGGTTCCGGTAAGCACAACAACTGGTCCATCACGACAGACAACGGCGAGAACCTGCTCGATCCGGGTGATACGCCGAACAAGAATATACAGTTTCTGCTGGTGCTGGCATGTATCCTGAGGGCAGTGGACAGACATGGGGATCTGCTGCGCCAGTCGGCGTCCGATGTGGGAAATGACCACAGGCTTGGCGCGAACGAGGCACCTCCGGCGATCATTTCTGTTTTCCTCGGAGACCAGCTCGAGGATGTCGTGCGGCAGCTGGTGGAGACAGGCGATGCCGCGAAGGTGAAACAGCGCGGAAAGCTGGAGACCGGCGTGTCTACACTGCCTGATTTTGAGAAGGACGCGACTGACAGAAACAGGACTTCACCGTTTGCGTTTACAGGAAATAAGTTTGAGTTTCGTATGGTTGGCTCGGCGGACTCCATCGCAAGCCCGAATACTATGTTAAATGCGATCGTTGCGGAGGCGTTGTGCGAGGCGGCTGACAGGTTGGAAAAAGCGGAGGATTTTGACCTTGAGGTGCATGATATCATCAAGGAGTACATGACAAAGCACCAGAGGATCATCTTTAACGGTGACGGTTATTCCGACGAGTGGGTTACAGAGGCAGCAAGGCGCGGTCTTCCGAATATCAAGTCCATGATCGAGGCTGCTTCGACGATCACGACAGACAAGGCAGTAGCCCTGTTCGAGCGGTTTGGTATCTTCAACAGGGTCGAGCTGGAGTCCCGCGAGGAGATCATCTACGAGACGTACGCTAAGACGATCAATATCGAGGCGCTCACGATGATCGACATGGCTGGAAAAGATATCATTCCGGCAGTGGCTTCCTACGCGGGCGATCTGGCGAACTGTGTGATCGCGATCAAGGAGGCGGGCGCGACGGCTGCAGCGCAGGTGGAAATGCTCAACGAGGTGGACGCGCTGCTTGCGGAGGCGAAAAAAGCGCTCAATATACTGAAGGAAGTGGAGGCAGGCGCCGCCGGGATTTCAGATATGAAAGAGCTGGCATTCTACTATAAAGATACCGTCAAGGTGGCTATGGACGCACTGCGCGCGCCGATCGACAAGCTCGAGATGATCGTGGACAGCACGATATGGCCGATTCCTACATACGGCGATCTGATGTTTGAAGTATAGATCGATCATGCCGCCTTGGCGGCATATTTCCCCTGCATGGGGCAGTGCATAAAAACAGTGAACGGCAGACGGGGGGAGTCTGCCGTTCACTGTTTTTGGATCCGCGGGCAGGAAAAGGGTACATCCTGTCCTGTTTAAGAGGTATGTTGTCTAATAGTTTTATTATACTATTGGGAGGAGTCGGGCACAAGTGTCGATTCTTCGCAAAAAGAGGTCTTTTCTACACAGGGCGGTATCGCAAAGCTCCATATCTTTGATGGCGAGCCAATATTTTGCTTGACTTTTAATTCTTACAAGTGTAATATTTAAACACGAGGAGATGGTTCAATGCAAAGAAAAGAGACAGGAAGTCAGTCAGGCGGAGCATTTGTTAAAACGGCAGGTTATTTTTTTATTGTAGCGGTGGTCTTGATCATGGCGACAGCCTGCAGCAGCCAGCCGCAGGAGCAGCCAAGGATCATACTGTTTGAGAGCGATGATCAGACATTGGCAGAGGAGGAGATAAGCGCGGGAGCCAAACAGGTTGCTGCGCTCTACCGCGAAGTCTGCGAGGATTCATCGCAGGAAGAGCTGATACAAAATCTTATCATAAGGCTTGGTGAGAACGGTTATGCTGCAGTGGACAGCGAGAATCAGATCGACATGACAAACGCAGGGCAGGTATTGGACTTTTGCCGTGCAGTTGATATGGAGGAAACGGCGGAGCTCTCCATCATAGAAATAATACGCACAGAAATAATACGCACGGAAATAATACGCACAGAATTGACCCAAACAGCAAATGGGTTTTGCAAGTATGATCTTCATACGGAAAATGGAAAGGTTGATGTTGTCAGAGGGTATTATCGTTTGGACAAAGATGGAACGCTCCTGCATGAGGACACCGTGTCTTATCCGGCAGATCAGTGGCAGTACACAGAGGAAGGATATCTGATATTTTCGGGGAGCTATCTTGCAGATGACTATTATATCATCTCGTTGACGGATGAGCCGGAACACACTGCGCTCAGAGTGGAACCGCTGGACGCACGATACAGGGATCTGTATCGAAAATATATCCAGCCAGTCGGCTATGATGACAATGAGCTCTTCCTCGTCAACTGGAGCGAGGAGGACAGTAGTAGTTTCAATAACCTGGATTTTTGCGACCTTTTTGACAGGTTCTATCCAATGGTGTATCAGAAGCAGAGTCCCTATATTGCCTGCGAGAATCCGGGAGTTGGATTTGTGTACAGGATCACAGAGAGCGAATTTGAGGAAGTGATCGGGACATATCTCAATGTGGATCAAAGTACACTTCGGTCAAAGACAGTCTATTTTTCGGAAGATAAGTCCTACGAGTACAAGCCGAGGGGGATTTATGAGGTGGGCTGTTCCGACATGCCATATCCGGAGGTCGTAGGATGTCAAGAGAATGAGGATGGGACGATCACGCTGACCGTGAACGCAGTATTTGCATATGAAAACACGTCAAGGGCATTTGCACATGAGGTGGTGATCCGTCAATTGGAAAATGGCGGGTTCCAGTATGTCTCCAACAAAGTGATCGGGGGAGACTACGATGCGTGGTGGCATACAGAACGTCTGACAGCACAGGAGTGGGAGGAGGTCTACGCAAGTGCAGTCAGTGACGAGTCGGATGCGGACGATTCGCTCTGGTATCTGCCGCAGGCGGACAGATGCCTGCTGACGGAGACAGAGGCGGAGGAACTGGAGAAAGCGGTGCTGGCGGCGGCAGGAGGGGTCGGGGAAATATATGAGAATATGGAAATCGAGGAGGGAGCATCGTATGCGTCCAATGTCAGAGATTTCAGCCCGACACAGTGCAGGGAAGTGACAGCGTTTCTGGGCAGATTTGGCTTTGTCAGCACATCTCAAAATATGAATATGCAGAACAGCGAGAAGTTTGAGGCATTTTACGATGCGTATATGCAGGGATATGACGCCATGGTCACTGTCTATAACGTGATGCAGGACGGGCTGATCGGTGCGCTCACATTTGTGTACAAAAACGGTGATAAAGAGGAGGGGATACAGACCTATTATATAGGGATCGGCTGGCAGGAAGGAGGGAACCCCGTGATAAAAAACAGACTGGTCAGCGACGTGGCGAAGATGCACATGACAGAAAAGGGGTATTTCATCTATACTTACGAGGATCAGATCGTTCACTCGGATGAGAACCAGTATCTGCGTGTGAGCCCGCTGCCGGATCAGTGCAGGGAGCTGACGCAAAAGTATGTGGACGGATTGAGCTTTGTGAATTATAATGCCTTTGCGACAAACTGGGACAGCAGCAATGTAGAAAAGATATTGATGCCCTGCATGTTTGAGGATATCTACCACATCGATACGGGTATGTATCTAAAAGCAGAAAATGACCGGATACCATCAGAACTTTATGAACGGATCATGACGACATATTTTCCGGTATCAAAAGATCAGGTTCGGTCGAAATGCGGCTACGACGCCGACAGTGACAGCTATCCATATGAAATGATCTTTGCAGTTCCGCATGCGCCGTTAGGGGAGGTTGTCGATTACAGCATGGGCGCTGATGGCACGATCACACTGTTCGTGGAGGGAGTGTGGATCGATTATGGCACGGACTGTGCTTTTACAAGCGAGATCGTGGTGCAGCCGTTTGCGGACGGCACATTTCGTTACCTGTCCAACAGGATTTCATCTGAGGGCATTTTACCTGTTTCAAAAAAAGTATAAAAAAGTAAAAAAAGTACTTGCTTTTTTTAAGAACATGGTATATACTAAATAACGTGCTACGGAATGAGGCACACTGCAAAAAAATCATAAAGATACAGCGCTATCGCCAAACGGTAAGGCAACGGACTCTGACTCCGTCATTTCAAGGTTCGAATCCTTGTAGC
>CAJUQU010000004.1:0-11028 GCA_910588595.1 uncultured Lachnospiraceae bacterium
AGTCCGGTCCTGACAGCGGGAGGGATCGAGATGGAGCCGGAGCGGTATCGGGTTCGCTGTGCGGGGATAGAGCTCGACTTTTCCTTCAAGGAGTATGAACTGCTGCGGTATCTGATGGAGCATAAGGGAAAGGTTTGCACGAGGGAGGAGCTTTTGACGCGAATCTGGGGCTATGACTTTGAGGGAAATGACAGGGTGGTGGACAATCATATCAAAAAGCTGCGGAAAAAATTAGGCGCACAGGGCAGTATGATCAGAACGATCATCAGAAAAGGCTATCAATTGAAGGAGGATACAGATAAAAATGCAAACAAAAGGTAACGGTGAGAAACATATGTTTTTGAAAATGTGGCTGCGGGCAGGGATTCCGATTCTGGCTGTGACAGCGGTCGTAATGTATTTTTGCCTGTATTTATTTTTGATCAGCGCGGAGATAATAATAGGCGGCAGAACCTTAGAACATACATGTGCTGAGATGGGATTGGTATTATCGAACACGGATCTCACGGACAGAGCGGCAGTGGAGGAGCAGCTTGACCGCCTGCCAGGATTGCACATGGTGGGGATTTTGTTTGACGGGGACGGCAGGGAGATCGCAAGGTCTGATGTAGATCGCTGCGCAGACGCGGAAGGGGAGTTTGTCGCACAATATCATAAGATGGAGGAAGCGCTGCTGGAGATCCACGCCGGAAATGACAGCGTCCGGAACAGTCAGGTCAACGCGTTTGACTACAATCACTGGTATTCACAGGAGCCCGTCTGGGCACCGCAGGGAGAGTATTCGCTTTATTGCGCCAAAATGACAGCGATATGGCGTCAAAGAAGCGGCGATTTCATTCCTGTGGGAGCGGGGATCTTTGCGGCGATGACCGTGTTGACGCTGGTCATCGCAAGGAGTTATCACAAACTGTACAAAAGGCGGCAGGCGATGGAGTGCGCTTTCAGTCAGCGGGTCAATGCGCTGGCGCATGATCTGAAAACCCCGATGATGGTGATATCCGGCTATTCGGAGAACTTCCTGGCGGAGATACAGGTTGAGAAAAGGGAGCACTACGCGGAGAAGATACTGGAAAATGTCAATAAGATGAACGCGGTCGTGGAGGAGATGCTGGAATTTACAAGAAAAAAACAGACAGAGCCGGACCGTCCAAAAGATAAGAAGACTACGCAGTCAGCGTAGTCTGTTAGAAAATCCAGACATGTGTTTGTAACTATGAAGATGCCAGTTAGTTACGATATCTGTAGTGTAATGAAGTTTTATATTGTTTTCAAGAGCCAGAATTGACCAATCATAGTATTGGACAGCTCTGGCTGTTACATTTTAGCATTGCAAGTCGCGTATAATTGCTTTATAATATTCGTGTGTCACAATGGGCATTCTTATAATGATGGAGGAAGTTGTGTGCTGCCTGCGGCAGCATGGAAGAAAGGGAACAAGTATGCAGCAGGGGATTGCAGTTTTTGTGATGTTGTTGATATTTGCGCTGGCGTCGGCGTGTGTGTGGACGGCATTTTGCCATGACAGAATGCGATTTGTGAGGGTGGCTTTTTTATATTTTCATGGAATCTATTTTGTGCTCTCTGCCGTAAAGAGCTGTTTGGGCAGTGCGGACAATACGTTGTTTGAGAGCTTTTGGGATATTGAGGCGAGAACATATATTCACTACGGACTTCCGATTGCAGTGATCTGTCTATTGACACTTGCGCTGTTGTTAAAAGTGAAATGGTTTTCGGACAAGCGGCTGATCGACACATTTTGCGCAGTGATGTTTCCCGGAAATATCCTGCTCTTTCTGATCAATGGCAGGATCAGTAACCGGGCATACTGTGTGCTGTTTGTGGTCTGTGCCTGCCTCACGATCGCAGCGAAGATCACGGACAGAGGGGAGTTTGCGTATCATCAGAAACAGGAGTTTGGAAAGGCTGTCCGCACGGCGGTACCGTGTGTGGGGGCATGGGTGGTGATGCACTGCATCTTTCTGCCAAATGAGTTGTATATCAGCAATCCCGGCGAATTTACGGGAAGTTACGCTCCATTTCTGGCGATCACGGTCTGCGGTGCCCTTGTGGCAGCAGTCGTTCTTCTGCTCGGGGAACTGTGGCTGCTTCCCAAGTCATGGATGCATTATATGAATCTCTTTTTTATAGAAATAACGCTTATGGGGTATATACAGAATGTGCTCCTGAATGGTAAAATGGAGATTCTTGATGGGGACGAGCAGGTCTGGACGATGACACAGCAGATCGCAAATATTGTTTTGTGGCTGATCGTGATCGCGGCGCTGACGGTGCTCAGCACGAAAAAGAAGTCTTTGGTCAACATCGGCAGAGCAGTATGTGTTTATATCATACTGATCCAGACAGTGACGCTCGGGTATCTGATCGTGACAACGGACCTGAGCGGCAACAGCCGGTCGGATGAGCTGACGATACGCAGTTCGCTCGAGGTGGCAGAGGGACAGAATGTCCTTGTGTTCGTGCTGGATCGTTTTGACAGCAGCTGGATGGAGACGGTGTATGAGGAGGACGCAGACTTTTGTGCGCCGCTGCATGATTTTACGTTTTACCGCAATGCCACATCGCAGTTTGCCAACACGGGACCGGGAATACCATATCTGCTCACAGCGACAGCGTGGAAGGAAGCGTACGGGACAGGGTATGCGGCATGTGCATATCAGGACAGCAGTCTCCTGCAGGACATCAGGCAGCAGGGATTTGACCTTGGTGTCTATACCGGCGCATACCTTGTATCCAGCGAGCTGTATGACAGTATTTCCAATTATGATACCGAGGTTGAAAAGCATTATGATATTGGCGGGACAATGTATACGATGTGGAAGTGTGCCATGTACAAAACGTCGCCGTTTGTGCTGAAAAACAGGTATTCTTACTATTCTGATGACATTGCGGCGATCGTGAAGGCACCGCAGGTGTGGGATACGGAGAACGACTCTCTGTTCTGGGAGAGACTGCGGGCGGAGGGGCTGACCGTATCGGATGACTATACAAAGGCATATCGTTTTTATCATATGCATGGGGCGCACGAACCGTACACATTTTCGGATAATATGAAATACGACAAGACAGGGAGGGAGTCGGGGCTTTACTCGCAGATCCGCGGCAGTATGAAGATCGTGTATGAGTATATGGAACAGCTCAGGGCGCTGGGAAAATATGATGACGCCACGATCATCATCACGGCGGATCATGGACAGCAGACAGACTTTATCGAGGAGACTGGAAAACCGCAGAAAGTGTCATCGCCTGTCATCATGATCAAAGAACCGCACCAGACAGGCTCACAGCTTGCGGTCAGCGATGTGCCTGTCTCACAGGCAGAGATGCTGGCATCTATGGTCAGGTCCATGGGAATGGATCATCGGAAGTACGGGGATGCACTGGACGAAGTGGCGGATGACAACAAAGGAGAGCGGGTATTCATAAATCTCTATCCGGAGTTTGTCAAGTACACGATTGTCGGTGACGTATGGGATATCGGTAACTGGAGAGGCGAAAAGCTGTCGGAATAAGGTGAGATCAGGAGCCTGCCGATGCGGAGTTAGTGAAAGGACAGTAGCTTATGACAGAAGACAGATTAGTGAGGGCAGTTCAGACAGGATTTGCCAAGCAGCGCATCCTCGTGCTTGGAGACCTGATGGTGGACGAATACATTCTGGGGAAGGTAGGGAGGATATCACCGGAAGCGCCCGTTCCAGTGCTCAATTACAGAGGAACTGAGCGCAGCGCCGGAGGGGCTTCCAACGTGGCGCTGAATATGCATGCCATGGGAGGAAAGCTTTCCATGGCGGGGGTTGCGGGCCTGGATGACAGCGGCATATGGCTGCGGGAATTCCTGAGTGCCGCCGCCATCGATACAGAGGGGATTGTGGCTGAGGATAACCGCATGACGACAGTCAAGACACGTTTCGCGACCAAAGTGCAGCAGCTGCTGCGTGTGGACCGGGAGGACAGCAGACCGATCAAAGAGCGTACGCAGGCACAAATCCTGGATCACATAACACGGCATATTTCGAAGTGGGACGCGGTAGTACTTTCGGATTACTGCAAGGGTGTGTTTGAGAATCCGGATTTTGTGCGGAGGATCATCCGCATCTGCAACGATAATCATGTGATCGTGACGATCGATTCCAAGAGTCGTCACATTGACGCTTTTGAGAACGCCGATTTTGTGAAGCCAAACAATCTGGAGCTGGAGAACGCAGTCAATATAGAGATCAGTGACCTCGAATCCCTGGACAGGGCTGGCAAAGTATATCTGGAGCGGTCCAGGGCAAAGAGCATCATCGTGACGAGGGGGGCTGAGGGGATCTCGATCTTTGAGCGAGGGAGCAGGAGAAGGGACTACGCGTCGAAGGCCGTGCAGGTGTTTGATGTGACGGGTGCAGGGGATACGGTGATCAGCACAGTCACACTGGGACTTGCCAGCGGGCTCTCGCTTGATGACGCAGTGGTACTCGCAAATATTGCGGCAGGTGTCGTGATCGGAAAACGAGGGACAGCCGTTGTCACGAAAGAAGAACTTTTGGAGAGATTATATGAAAAGTAGGACGGGAGATAAGATCATATCACTGGAACAGCTGGAGAGGGAGACGAGACGCGCAAAGGCACAGGGAAAAACAGTCGTGTCTACAAGCGGGTGTTTTGATATCCTTCATGCAGGGCATGTGACGTATCTGGAGGAAGCGAGGGCAAGAGGGGATATGTTGATCGTGCTGCTCAATTCGGATCGTTCTGTCAGGGCGCTAAAAGGCAGCACGAGACCGATCGTGCCGGAAGAAGAAAGGGCGGTCGTGGTTGCCGGACTCGAGAGTGTTGACTATGTGTGCATCTTTTCGGATAGGACGCCTTGCGGGATTATCGACATGGTACAGCCGGATATTGTGATCAAGGGCGGCGACTATGCAGGCACGCACATTCCGGAGATGGACAGTGTGGCAGTATACGGCGGCAGGGTAGAGTACGTCAATGTCGTCGACGGGTGTTCGACAACAAATATTGTGGAGAAAATAAAAAGAACGATGGAGGAGTCATCATGAGCATTATCGTAACCGGCGGGGCTGGTTTCATTGGAAGCTGTATCGTGCGGGAACTCAATGACCGCGGGATCGAGGATATCATCGTCGTCGATCATATCGCAGAGACAGACAAGTGGATGAATCTGCGGAACAAGAAATACACGAAATACATTAACCGCGACGAATTTCCGAAGGAGCTTGCGTCATATGCAGGCAGGGTCTCCCATGTGATACACATGGGTGCGTGTTCCTCGACGACGGAGCGGGATTTTGACTTTTTGTATCAGAATAACTTTGCGTACACACAGATGCTCTGGAAATTTTGTGTGGAGAACCAGATCAGCTTTATCTATGCCAGCAGTGCTGCCACGTACGGGGATGGCTCACAGGGCTTTGATGACAGGGAGGATATCAGCAGGCTGCGGCCGCTGAACGGGTATGGGTATTCCAAACAATTGTTCGACCTCTGGGTCGAAAAACAGCAGCTGAGACCAAGACAGTATGTCGGTTTTAAGTTTTTTAACGTCTATGGACCGAACGAGTATTTCAAGGGCAGCATGGCAAGTGTGATCTTCCACGCTTTTAACAAGATAACCGAGACCGGAGAGATGGGATTGTTCAAGTCGTACAAGGAAGGGTATGCAGACGGCGGGCAGCTTAGGGATTTTGTGTATGTCAAGGATATCTGCAGGGTGATCCTGTTCATGATTGACAATCCCGGGGTGAGCGGTCTGTTCAATCTCGGAACGGGGACTGCGAGAAGCTTTTTTGACCTGACAGCAGCGACGTTTTGCGCGATGGGAATCGAGCCCAAGATAAAGTATATCGAAATGCCTGAGACACTCCGGCCGAAATATCAGTACTACACGCAGGCGGCGATGGACAAACTGCGCGGTGCCGGTTACAAGGAGCCCTTTACTTCCCTGGAGGACGGTGCGAGGGACTATGTATGCAATTACCTGGCGAAGGGATATGAGATCTATTAGACAAAAGGAGAAGGACCATGTTGGAATATATCAGGGCAAATATAGAGGAGAGCATCGCGGCGAAGGAGAAACTGCTGCGGGACGAGGCGCTGCTTGGGACGGCTGCTAAGGTGGCAGGGCTGTGTGTCGAAGCTTATCAGAGGGGCAATAAGCTGCTGATCTGTGGCAACGGCGGCAGCGCGTCCGATGCACTGCACATGGCGGGGGAGCTTGTGGGCAGGTATCAGATGGAACGCAGGGGGGTTTCTGCCATAGCGCTGAATGCAAATGCGGCTGTGATGACTGCGATCTCAAATGATTATGACTACGACAATGTGTTTTCCAAACAGATCGCGGCGCTGGGGAAGGCGGGCGATGTTTTGTTTGGCATATCGACCAGCGGAAATTCTCCAAACATTGTCAGGGCGATACAGGAGGCGGGAAAGCGGCAGATCCTCACAGTGGGGATGACAGGCAGGGATGGCGGCCAGATGCGGTCCTGCGCAGAGTATCTTGTGAATGTCCCGTCAGACAATACACCGAGGATCCAGGAAATGCATATCTTGTTGATCCATACGATCTGCGGTCTGATCGAGAATGGTTTGTGTGAGAAGGGATTTTGGCTAAAGGAGCAGGATTGATATGGCGTGGCGTGACACATGGAACAAGGCATGCCGGTGGAGTAATATCTGGTTATCGCAGTTTCGGATCGTGGGACTTCAAAACCGAAGACCTGGCGTAGACAATGCCTGTGGGATCGCTGTGATCAAGATCGATGCGATCGGGGATTTCCTGATCTGGCTCGACAGTGCATCGCAGTACAAATTGATCTATCCAAAACAGCAGATCACCCTGGTGTGTAACACTGCATGTGCAGAGATTGCAGGCAGCACGGGTTTTTTTGATGAGATCATACCGATTCAGAGCAGGAGGTTCGAGTCGGACAACAGATACAAGAGAGAGATATGGGACAGTTTCAGGGATAAGAATTTCCACACACTGCTGCAGACTGCGTACTCGCGCACGATCGATATGGACCTGCTTGCCATGAACATTCCGGCAAAGGAAAAGATCGCTTTTGCGGCAGACGAATCTAGGGTGAATCTAAGCCGGTATATGGCGTTCAAAAATATCCGCAGAAAATTGGATATGGTTTACGACAGACTGATTCCGTCGGGGGGAGAGAACCTGATGGAACTTGAGAGAAACGCAGTGTTTATCAGAGGGTTGGGACGGGATTTTCAGGCGGGGTACCCATCGCTCCCACGGATGCAGGTGCGCCGGGGAGTGATACCGCCAAAACCATATGTTGTCATTTTTCCGGGGGCGAGCTCAGGGAAGAAAATGTGGCCCATCGAGCGGTACGCAAAGGTCGGCGGGTATATTGTGTCGGAAAAGGGAATGGATATATATCTGTGTGGTGGAGAGAATGAGTCCTACCTGTACGGGCAGTTTGTAGAAACTATGGAACAGCCCCAATATAGGGACAGGGTGCACGACCTGTTTGGAAAGACGACTCTGTCCGAGCTTGCAGAGATCATCCGCAGCGCCAGTCTGCTCATCGGCAATGACACGAGCGGGATCCATTTTGCGGCGGCGGTGAACACGAGGGGCATCTGTATATTCGGAGAGTTTGCGTATGGGAGATTTCTGCCGTACAGATGTGAGCGCGACTGCAGGGATCATGAGCCGATCATTGTGTGCAGTGCCAGCAAGGCTTGTGCGGGGTGCGCATACGGGAGTATCACGTCCGACTGCAAGGAGCATCTGCTCAGAACCGGAAGGTATCAGTGCATGGATGATGTGAGCGCGGAACAGGTGATAAGTGAGATTTGAGAGAGAGGATATATGGAGAGGGCAGTTTTTCTAGACAGGGACGGAACGATCAATGTAGATGTGGACTATCTGCATGAACCGGACAAACTGGCGTTCATAGACGGCACGATCGAGGCGCTGGCTTTGCTGAAGGCAAGGGGCTACAGACTGATCGTGATATCAAATCAGTCCGGTATCGGCAGAGGGTATTTTGGCGCGCCGGCTGTGGAGCGGCTGCATGCGTATATGAACAGTATCCTGCAGGAGCACAGCGCAGCGATCGATGCGTTTTATTATTGTCCCCATATTGAGCAGGACAGATGTACATGCAGGAAACCGCAGACAGGTCTTATAGACCGTGCTGCAGCAGAGTGGGATATTGATCTGCAGCGTTCTTATATGGTTGGCGATAAAGAGGCAGATGTCATGACGGCAGTCAACGCAGGGTGCGGTTACGGGCTGCTGCTGAGCGGACACGCGGTATCGAGCGCGCTGCAGGAAAAGTACAGGGACCATCTGTATAGAAATCTGTGGGAATTTGCACGGCACATTTGTGCGGAAGAGGCGGTATAGAAAATGAATATGGATCTGTTTGCACTTATTTTCAAAAAAATACCCAAACATACGAGGGTGTGCTTCATATCAGGTGTTGTGATCGGGTGGGTGACGCACTTTTATATGTTGACAAACAAGTTTCCCAACTGGGATGATGCCAATAATATGCGTTCTTTTGGCAGCGGGGATTATCTTGGAAGGTGGTTTTTGAAGTATATCCATCCTCTCGGGGCAAGGTACAGCATTCCGGCAGTGCACGGCTTTTTGCTGATACTGTGCATAGCTGTATCAGCCTGTCTGATTATGGAGATACTGCAGATAAAGAGCACGACGAGTGCTGTTCTGACAGCGGCTGTTTTAGAGACGTTCCCAAGTGTAGTGAGTACGATGACCTTTATGTTTATGGCGCACACATCGGGAATCGGCATACTCATGGTGGCACTGGCGGTGTATCTTTTGCGGCGGTATCGGTACGGCTGGCTGCCGTGTACGGCGCTCTTGATCTGTGTACTTGGGATATATCAGAGCTATATCAGCTTTGCGATCACCTTGATGCTGCTTGGCATGATCGCGGATATATTTCACGGTAAAAAGTTCAAAGAGATATTCAAGAAGGGGATCGTATGTGTTCTGGTGCTGGGCGTGGGCGTGCTTGTTTACATGAAACTGTCACATGTGATCTACCCAAATCTGGACAATGAGACATATGGCGGTGTGGGCAACATGGGACAGATCGCGATTCGTGATATGCCGACGCTGATCGGAAGATGTTATAAGCGGTTTCTGGAATATTTCTTATGGAAGCCGTTTGCGTTTGTGAGCGGTACAGCGCAGGCTGCCAATATCGCCGTTTGCGTGCTTGCGGTCGCGCTTTTTGGATATCTGGCAGTGTCGAGGAAGATGTATCAGGATATACTGACATTTCTGATGCTGATCCTGCTGTGCGGTTTTGTGCCGCTGGCGGCAGCATTTATCTATTTTATGGCACCGGAAGTCAATTATTCGATGCTGATGCTGTATGCATATGCACTGATCTATGTGACCGTGCTTGCTCTCCTTGAGTACTGTGTGGAGGACTGGCATGAAAGACCGGTATCTGTCGGTTGGAGAAACGGGGTGCGGTATGCCGCCGTGACTGCAACTGTGCTGGCTGTAATTGTGAGCAGTTATACTGATTACTTGTTGACCAACCGTGCATATCTGAGGACTCATTTTGCGACAGAGCGGGTGCAGCAGTACTTTAACAGGGTGATCGCCATGGTTGAGCGCACAGAAGGGTATGAGAATGGAGATCGTGTCAAGATTCTAGGGGAGTTTTATTACAAGGACAATCCGAGCAGCGTCGAGATCGACGTTTTGGACTCGGAAGATCTCAGGCAGCTTGACGGGGTAGCACTTGAGAACGGTCTGATCACGACCGGTGTGAGGGATAATTTTATCAGAATGTTTGTCGGCTTTGATCTGGCGGACATCAGTTCCTCGGAGAAGGAAGCCATCATGGAGACAGCGGAGTACAAAAATATGCCGCTGTATCCCCAGGAGGGCTGCGTGCAGAAGATTCATGATATCTGGGTGGTAAAGATGTGTGAATGAATTCGAGAAGGAGAAAGATATGAAAGGGATGATAAGAGAACTGATTGTATTTTTTTTCGCAGCAGGCTCGACAGTCGCGTTGTTCGCAGATGTCGAGTCAACGGGGAATCTGTCCATGGCGCTCAATGGAGCTGGGATCCCGCAGCTGACGGCATTGGTGATACTGGTCTGCGTATACAGGCGCATTTGGATAAAAAGGGATCTGCAGTTGCCGGCAGGAGGAAGGGAACAGATCGGATATGCAGTGACAGCCTGTTTGTTTACACTCGCTATGATCATAGGAAAGGCACAGATCGCAGAGCCGGATCTGAAGTATCCTGTGTTTGCGGTCGTGCTGCTGATTGGCTATATGCCGTTTTTTTACACTGCGGTGTCCTATATCGGCGGCTGGATCAGCAGTGCTGTGGATCAGGAGAGAGAATGCGGCAGGGTTTCTAAAGTGACGGCATGGCTTTTTGAGGATCATGTGATACTTGGTGTGATGCTGGTGATATTCCTCTGCAGGCTCCCGTATCTGATCGCATTTTATCCGTGCTCAATGTCGTGGGATGGCGGAGCGCAGATCTGCGAATTCTACGGAAGGGAAACGTTTACCAATCATCATCCGCCGATGCTCAGTTTTGTGTATGGGGCGATTGCTTTTTATTCACAGAAATGGGGAATTCCTGATCTTGGAATGTTTTTGATCCCTCTGGGGCAGACGTGCCTTTCGGCGTTTGCGGTCGCAAAGACATATGAGCTCTTTAAGGACATGAAGGTTCCCTGCTGGATCAGGTGGGCAGGATTGGCTTATTATGGGCTGTTTACAGTCTGGTGCATTTTTGATGTTACAGTCATTAAAGACTCCATTTATTGGCCGCTCTCCCTTCTGTTTGCAGTGGAGATGGTCAGGTGTATAGTCAGGCAGGAAGAATTTTATGCAGGGAAGAGACATCTGCTTTTGATGCTTCTATATGGGGTTTTGATGACGCAGACAAGAAACAATGGAATTTTTGTGCTCCTGTTTGCAGTCCCGGTCCTGTTCGTGATCACAAGGAGAAACAAAAAGGGTTTGTTTCTTGGCT
>CAJUQU010000004.1:11038-37548 GCA_910588595.1 uncultured Lachnospiraceae bacterium
GGTCTATCTCATCAATAATGTGCTCTATCCGTCGCTTGGCGTAGTGAGCATTGAGGTGAAAGAGGATGTGTACTGCATACTCTTTCAGCAGACGGCAAAATACGGTCAGGATTACCCGGAGGATGTGACAGAGGAGGAACGCGCTTTTTTGGATACGATGTTTGACTATGATGAGCTTGTAAAAGTCTACAACCCACAGCTTGCGGACTGGGTGAAGAACTGCCTAAAGATCTGTGAGGCAACGTCGGCGGATGGAACAAATGCCGAGTTTGCACAGATCAAAAATGAGTATCTTAAAGTGTGGTATGCACAGCTCAAACGCCACCCGCTCTCCTATATCAATACGTTTCTCGAATGCTCTTATGGCTACTATTATCCGGAAGTCAAACCGTATAAGGAGGGAAATGGATTCTACGAGATGGATCGGAACATGTTTACCAACGGAATGCATCCGGCACGTCAGAAAGAGGCGCTCGCACCGTTTCGGTTTCTGTTAGAACAACTTGGCAAGTCCGAGTATCTGCCAGGGATCGGACTGCTGTACTGCTGCGGGTTCTATACATGGTGTGTTGTCTTCGGGCTTGGATATCTGCTGATCAGGAGGAGATATCGCGAGGCAGCGATCGCAGTTCCGGCAGTTGTGAATATTTTGGTCTGCATGATCTCGCCGGTCAACACATGTATCAGGTATGCGATGCCGGTCATGTGTTTCGTGCCTGTACTCTATGCGGTGATATTTAGAAAGGAATAAACAATAAAATTATATAGACCAGTTGCATCGAAGAAGTGTGACTGGTTTATGTATATTTGTATTATTTTGATTAAGTACTACTGATCTAAAAAGGAGAAAAAATGATTCGGGGAAGCCAAAGAACATATCTATTTCTGGTTCAGATACTATTTCTGGTGCTGATCGTTACAGGGTGCAATGACAAAAGTCTGACGGGTGGGCAGCCTGCAGTCCAGGAAAGTACAAACGATATCACCAAACTCACGGTAAACTTTGAGAAAAATCCGATTGGAATCGAGTGTAATCCACAGTTTGGATGGTGTTCGGAATCTGACGTGCAGGGGTATATGCAGACAGCGTACAGAATAGTGGTGGCAGCGTCCGCAGAACAGCTGGACGAGCAGGAGTATGTGTGGGACAGCGGCAGGGTCGAATCCGGTATATCTGTCGCGGTGCCATATGGCGGATCTGCGCTTGAACCAGGAAAAAGCTATGTGTGGAAGGTGTTTGTGTGGGACAGGCAGGGCAGTCTGTCTGAAAGCGGTGAGGAAGCATCGTTTGAGATGGGACTGACTGACGGCGATTGGAGCGGTGCCTGCTGGATCGGGATCAGAGAGGGACAGGATGTACAAGGAAGGAATATGGCAGCGGACACAAAGTATCAGATCGAGTATGATGTGCGGCTTGGAAAAACCAAATCCGGTCTTGTGTGGGGAATGGATACCAACCAGTATGGGGAATACATGAAGTGCAGCGTGGATACGCTGGGGGAAAATATTGAATTTGCCATTGCAGAGTGTTCCGGCGCGGGTCCTGAGGTGAGTCACAACGTGCTGTTGAATGAACTTTTTCCTGACATCTTTGGCAGTCAGGATGCGTTTTGTAATACCGATCATCACATAAAACTGGAAATAGAAGGATGCGTGGTAAGAGGCAGCGTGGATGGAATATTGGTTTGGGAAAACGCGTCCACACAAAAAAGCAGGGAGTTGGAAAATATTGGACTGTGGACGAAAAGAGGAGCACATTATGCGTATTATGACAATATAGCGATCACGGATGATGCCGGAGAAATCATTTGGCATGAAACATTTGACGATAGCAACAGGAACATATTTTCACCGCATCACATCAAAGTCAGGGACGGCTGGTGTGAGGCTTCGTCGGGTTTTATCCTCACGCCGGGAGTGCAGGAACCGGCTCCTATGCTGCGCTGCTGTTTTGGGAATGCGAGTGACAGCCGCATCTTGTCGGCAAGGCTTTATGCTGCATCATTGGGAGATTACAGGATATACTTAAATGGAAAGGATGTCTGTGGGGAATACCTGACGCCGGGAAGATCCATCTATAACCGGGAGATATATTACAGAACGTATGATGTCACAGCGTTTTTGGATGGCGGCAGTTCGGAGAACGTTCTCGGTGTAATGCTTGGACATGGAAGATATGATAAAGCAAACAACAATTGGGGACATGATATCGCATTTCAGGCAAAGCTGGTGATCGATTATGAAGATGGGCGGTGCCAGACCATTGTCACGGATGAAAGCTGGCAGGTGTATGATGATGGCCCGATCCGCAATGATGATATGTATCTTGGGGAGTACTATGATGCCGGGAAGGAACAGAATGGGTGGTGCAGGGAAGGATACAGTACAGATGGGTGGCAGCAGGCAGATCTGTTTTGGGAGTATGATAGACTCCATAAAAAAGCAGCGGAGGCTGCCGCTGTGAAATGTATTGGGACACTGAGTCCGGAAAGGGTGTCAGAACCAGTTCCTGGTCAATATGTGTATGATTTCGGGCAGAATTTTAATGGTAACTGCCAGTTCACATTGAGAGATACAGAGGATAGGAGGGGACAGGTCGTAACCATCCGATATGCGGAGGCACTGAACAGCGAAACGCTTTCAGGATGTGATGATGAGATTGGTACGATCTTTACGGAAAATCTCTATATGGCTGACAACACAGACTATTATGTCATAGGAGGAACCGGCGAGGAGACCTACACACCGAGTTTTGTATGCCGCGGGTTCCGGTATGTGCAGATCTCGGGAGTAGACGAACCGATTCCGGCGAAGGATATCAGCGGGCTTGTGATCAGCACAGACAACAGGCGCACGGGGGAGTTCGTATGTTCGGATGAGAGCGTGAACAGACTGTATGAGAGCATCTATTGGACACAGCTGAGCAATTATCTGGATGTTCCGGTCGACTGTCCGCAGCGGGACGAGCGTTTTGGATGGGCAGGCGACGTACAGATCTTTGCCAATACGGCGGCATATAATGCGGATGTCCACAATTATCTGAAAAAGTATGTGCAAATGCTGATCGACTGCCAGGGTGAGGACGGCGCGTTTCCAGAGATCGCTCCAAGTGTCAGCGCGGACAGCAGCGCAAACGGATGGAGCGATGCGGGGATCATACTGGTCTGGGAGCTTTATCAACAGTATGGAGACAGGGAGATCATCCGGGATAATCTGAGCGCGATGTGCAGGTATATGGATTATCTGGTTGATACAAGCGATGATTTCATACGCACACACCCTGGTTATAGCGATCACAATGCCATCTCGACGCTCGATGATGATATCATAAATACCGCGCAGTGTGCATATGTGGCAAAGCTTTTGTCAAAAATGAGTGCAGATATTGGAGAAAATGACATTGCCAAGAAATATGATATGGTTTACAATCAATATAAAAAGGCGTGGCAGGAACGTTACATCAATGAGGACGGTTCGATCGACTGCTGGCTCCAGGCAGCGTATGCGCTTGGTCTGGCATATGGATTGTATCCCGAAGAACTGGAGGCGCAGGGTGCTGCCTGCCTGAATACTGCAGTGGCGGCAAATGATCATCACTTGAATACCGGATATATCGGAACACAGTTTTTGCTGCCTGTGCTTTGCAGGTACGGATACGCTGACACTGCATACCGCATTTTACAGCAGGACACATATCCGTCATGGAACAATATGCTCTCATACGGTCAGACGACGCTCACGGAGTCATGGTTTACCTGTCAGGACCGCGGTGACGGTACGTATGCGATCAATGGTTCCCTGAACCATCCCGGACTTGGAACGGTAGGACAATGGTTGTACAGTGATGTGCTGGGGATCAGAAGGGACGAGTCAAGTCCGGGATTCAAACATTTCTATCTGGAGCCGGTGGTGGGGAGCGGATTGACTTCTGCGTCAGGGAGTTATGAGAGTGTCTATGGGAGGATCGAAAGCAGCTGGAGACTGGAAGGGAATGAAATGGTATTCTGTTTTACGATTCCGGCAAATACGACAGCAACGGTGTCCCTGCCGGATGAGCAGTACCGAAATATGGAGCTGGGTGCCGGCAGATACGAATATCGTATAGCAGCGGATCAACAGATATCCGGAATATAAATATATGGAAGGACATGACAAAGGTGGATAACAGTAGACAAAAGGGTATCCTCTACATTGTGGTTCCCTGCTACAATGAAGAGGAAGCTTTGGAAACATCAGCACGAAGGCTTTTGGACAAACTTCATGAGCTGAAAGAGAGAGCGTTGATATCTGGTGAGAGCAGGATCGTTTTTGTGGACGATGGTTCAAGGGACACGACGTGGGACCTCATAAAAGGATTGTATGAGGCGCATGAGGAGATCAAAGGTCTTCGGTTTGCGCACAACAGGGGGCATCAGAATGCGATCCTTGCGGGGATGATGTACGCAAGAAAATATTGTGACTTTGCGATCACGATCGATGCGGATCTTCAGCAGGACATCAATGCCATGGAAAACTTTATCAGCGAGTATGCAGGCGGCAGTGAGATCGTGTACGGTGTGCGCAACTCCAGAAATACAGATGGGTTTTTTAAGAAATCATCTGCCACGTTATTCTATAAGATAATGACGCTAATGGGATGTAATATCTATGAGAATTCGGCAGATTACAGGCTGATGGGAACGAAAGCCCTAGAGGCACTGGCAGAGTACGATGAGGTCAATCTGTTTCTGCGCGGGATCATACCGGATATCGGTCTGAGATCTTCTGTCGTACATTTCGAGGTGTTTCCGCGTATGCAGGGGAAGTCCAAATATCCGCTGTCAAAGATGATCACACTGGCGGCAGATGGGATCACCTCGTTTAGCATCAAGCCGATACGCATGGTCTTTATGATGGGGATCATGGCACTTTTGGTCGGTCTTGGCATGATTATACACATTGTATATGAACATTATTTCGGGTATACAGTCAGCGGCTGGTCATCGATATTGATGTCGATCTGGGTGCTTGGGGGTGCGGTACTGCTGTCCCTTGGCATTATCGGAGAGTATGTAGGCAGAAACTACCTGGAGACGAAGCGCAGACCCCGATATTATTTCTGGGAGATTCTCTCGAGAGATGAAAGGCAGAATGACCATGAAACAGGGAAAAAAGTATGACAAGATCATGATCGGTGCAGGGCTCTATGGCCTTTATGCCGCGTATTTCTGTGCGAGATGCGGTCAGCATGTGCTGGTGCTGGAGTGCGAGGATGCACCGTTTAAGCGGGCGACGTACATCAACCAGGCGAGGGTGCATCAGGGGTATCATTATCCGCGCTCACTCTCGACTGCGATGAAGTCAGCAGGGTATTTTGCGCGCTTTAACAAGGACTATGGGTTCTGCATCAACCGAGAGTTCCAGAAAGTGTATGCCACCTCCAGCGAGTACTCGTGGTCCGATGGGGAGCAGTTTATGAAATTTTGCGAGGCAGCGCAGATTCCGTGCGAGGAACTGAATCCCGGCAAATTTTTTAAGGAAGGGATGTGCGACGGCGCCTTTCTGACGAGAGAGTACACTTACGATGCCATGATTTTGAGAGACTTTTTCATGGAGAAGCTCGCAGAGATGGAAAGTCTGGTGGAGATTCATTTCAATGCCGCCATCGAGAGGATCGAAAAGGCGCAGGATGTATATGAACTGTATGTGAGGGAGAAGGACGGTGATACGCTGGCAGAATATCGGACAGGATTTGTGCTCAATGCCACATACGCGTCCACAAACCAGATCCTTGATCTGCTCGGATATGACAAGTTCAGCATAAAATATGAACTGTGTGAGATCATACTATGCGATGTCGATGACAGATTAAAAGAGTACGGTTTTACAGTGATGGATGGTCCGTTCTTTTCGATCATGCCGTTTGGAAAGACGGGGCTGCATTCGCTCACATCAGTTACGTTCACGCCCCATGCGACAAGCTATGATGCGGTTCCGCAGTTTTCATGTCAGGCGGACAGCGGCGGGACCTGCAGCGGGAGCCGCCTTGGAAACTGTAACGACTGTAAGGCTAGACCGGCGACCGCGTTTCCATATATGGCAAACCTTGCGCGCAAGTACCTGCGGGAGGAATACGGATTTGCGTACAGGGACTCCCTGTTTTCAATGAAACCGATCCTGATGAGTTCCGAGATCGATGATTCGCGGCCGACGGTGGTCCGCACCTATTCTGCTGATCCGACATTTGTGGGGGTATTGTCAGGAAAGATCAATACTGTGTATGATCTGGATGAGATATTAGCCCTGTGAATCTGAGTGGATGACAGGTTTGCAAAATGAAGTGAGGAAAAGAGATTACATGAGTGATAAGGAAAAAAATTTTATGTCTGCGGTGCTCTACGTGCACAATGACGAGGCACGGATCGGGGATTTTCTGCATATGGTGGTGGAGGTGCTCGAAGACCATTTTGAACATGCGGAGATCATCTGTGTCAACGATTGTTCCCAGGACAACAGTGTGGATATCGTGCGCAAGGTCAGCATGGGGGTGAAGAACACGACGGTGACGGTCCTGAATATGAGCTATTTCCATGGGGTGGAGACAGCTATGAACGCGGGGATGGATCTGGCGATCGGGGATTTTGTGCTCGAGTTCGATGCCTGCGTGCAGGATTTCGAACCGGCAAAGATCATGGAGGCATACCATAAGACATTGAAGGGTTATGATATTGTAAGCGCGTCTCCGGACAAAAAGCAGCGCTTTACCTCCCGATTGTTTTACGGGGTATTTAACAGGTTCACTGATTATTCCTACCAGCTGGGAACAGAGCGCTTCCGCGTGCTCAGCCGCAGGGTGATCAACCGCGTCAGCAGCATGAACAAGTCCGTGCCGTACCGCAAGGCTGTGTATGCGAACTGCGGGCTAAAGACTGCAAATATAAGATATCAGACTATTGGCGTGCAGGCGGTCAGGGAGGACAGGGCAGAGCGCAAGTACCGGACAAAGCTTGCGGTCAACAGCATGATCCTGTTCACGGAGCTCGGATATCGGTTCTCTGTCACCATGACTGTTCTCATGATGCTGGTCGCGGTCGCGGTGGCAGTCTACTCGGCGGTGGTGTATCTGTTCAGCACACCTGTAGCAGGCTGGACGACAACGATCTTTTTCATGGCATTTGCCTTTTTTGGGCTGTTTGGGATACTCACCATTGTGATCAAGTATCTTCAGATACTGGTCGACCTGGTGTTCCGGCGCAAGAAGTACAGTTTTGAAAGCATAGAAAAGATGGGAGGAAATTAATATGGTAGCATTAGTAGGTTATTCGGGATTCGTGGGAAGCAATCTCTATGCGAGGGCACGCAACCGCATCAAGGGAGTGTACAATTCACAAAATGTCGAGAAAGCATATGGATTGGAGCCGGAAGTGCTGATCTACGCGGGGGTGCGGGCGGAGAAATATCTTGCAAACAGTGCGCCGGACCGCGATCTGGAGATGATCCTGGAGGCAGAAAAAAATATCAAGGCGATCAATCCACAGAAGCTGGTGCTGATATCCACGATCGATGTGTACCAGAATCCTGTGGGGGTGGACGAGACGGATTCCGTGCTGTCAGCCGGTAAAGGGGGCACAGGAAACGGTGTCCAGCCGTATGGCTTGAACCGGTATTATCTTGAGGCGTGGGCGCGGAAAAATTTTCCCGACTGTCTGATCATCAGGCTTCCGGGACTGTATGGTTACAATATTAAGAAGAATTTTATCTACGACTATATTAACGTGATACCATATATGCTGAAAAAAGAAAAGTACCAGGAGCTTAAGGTGCTTGAAAAGGCGGATGATGCCATCACGCTGGATGAGTGCTATGAGGCGGCGGGAAACGGATTCTACAGATGCAGAAAGCTCGACAAGGACAAAAAGGAGCTGCTACAGAAAAAATTTAAAAAGCTTGGATTTACAGCGCTCAATTTTACGGACAGCCGCAGCACATTTCAGTTCTATTCGCTTGGACGTCTGTGGGAGGATATACAGATCGCGCTGAATGAGGGGATCCCCCTTCTGAACGTCGCGACGGAACCGGTCACTGCCGCCGAAGTGTATAAGGCGCTGACAGGTGAAGTTTTCAAAAATGAGCTCAAAGGAACCCCGGCGAAATATGATTTCAGGACTACATATGCGGCACGATTTGGTGGAAAAGGGGGCTATATCTGCAGCAAGGAGGAGATCCTGGCAGATATCAAAATGTTTGTGAAGCATATGATCACAGAGGGAGAACGCAGTTAAAACGATCATTTGGAGGTGTGCGATGAAGCTGGCGATATCAAATATTGCATGGGAAACTGGGGAGGATGAGCAGGTTTATGCCCTGATGCGCAAATATGGCTATTCCGGGCTTGAGATTGCGCCGACGCGGTTTTTCGAGAGAGATCCGTATGAGGACCTGGATGCAGTGAGGGCATGGCGGGGCGGATTTGCGAAAAAGGAGGGGTTTGAGATCCCTTCAATGCAGTCGATCTGGTATGGCAGATCGGAAAAGCTCTTTGCAGATGAGACACAGCGTCAGGTGCTATTGGACTACACCAGAAAGGCGGTGGATTTTGCAAAGGCAGCCCTGTGCACGAACCTGGTATTTGGCAGTCCCAGAAACAGGATCCTTCCGGATCCCTTAGACCAGGGACTGCGGCGGCAGGGAATTGATTTTTTCCGGGCGATCGGAAATTATGCCTGCGCTCAGGAAACGACGGTCGGCATGGAGGCGAATCCAGCCATATACAATACCAACTATATCAACACGACACAGGAGGCGCTTGATCTCATAGGGGAGGTCGGTTCTGACGGTTTTCGCCTCAACCTCGATGTCGGCACAATGCTCGAAAACGGGGAGCGTGTTGAGGTGTTGGAGGGGAGTGCTGCTGCGGTCAGCCACGTACATATCAGCGAGCCTTTTCTAAAGCCTGTTGTTATGGACCGGGACAGGAGACTGTTCCACGGCGAGCTGGCTGCTTTTTTGCGGGAGAACGGGTATCAGGGATATGTGTCAGTGGAGATGGGAAAGATAGAGGATGCACAGAGCCGTCTGGGCATGTTGGATGAGATCCTGGCATACGGAAAGGAGATGTTTGGATGACGGAAGAGGGGAGAACAGGAGTTCCCGCATTTGAATACAATGAATATGCGCCACAGTCAAAGGAATATGTTGTGCTGATACCTGTCATCAATGAGGGGGAGCGCATTCTAAAGGAACTGTACCGCGCGTATAAGCATCATATCGCAGATCACGCGGATCTGGTGATCTGCGACGGCGGATCCACGGACGGGAGCCTGGAGGAGCGGAAACTCAAAAAATTGCAGGTCAATACACTGCTGATCAAAAAGGGCGAAGGAAAACAGGGGGCACAGCTCCGCATGGGAATATACTGGGCGCTCAAAAGAGGCTACAAGGGCATCATCACCATAGATGGCAACAACAAGGACAGCATCGAGGACATTCCGCGCTTTATACAGAAGCTTGAGGAGGGGTATGATCTCGTGCAGGGCTCCCGCTTTGTCAGGGGAGGAAGGGCAGTGAACACCCCGTTTGTCAGAAACGTCGCCGTCCGCCTGATCCATGCACCTGTGATCTCACTGACAGCAGGGCAGCGCTTTACGGACACGACCAATGCATACAGGGCGTACTCTGCGCGGTATCTGTCGGACGAGCGGGTGGCGCCGCTCAGGGAGATATTTATGACCTATGAGCTTCTGGCTTACCTGTCTGTCAGGGCGACACAGCTTGGATATAAGGCATGTGAGATCCCTGTCACAAGGGCGTATCCAAAGAAGGGGAAAACACCCACAAAGATCAGCTTTTTCAAGGGGAACAGCGAGCTGATGAAAATATTGTTTCAAAATTTCCGGGGGGCGTACAAGCCTGGTATGACCTGCGCTAAACAGTAAGGTATTTCGTGTGGATAGCGTACTATGGCGCTTTACAGTGTGTTATGGTACATGTTATAATGTCGACAGATTTTGTACTATGATCAGGGAACTGTTAACGGGCAGCTTAGCAGGGCGCAGGAAAGCAGTATCGGTCAATATTTGAGGGAGCAGGATGGAAAATATCAGAAGGAAAAATAAAATGATGGAGACGTACAGTATCCTGGTGATCGATATTTTATGTGTTGTCGTCTCCTACGCATTGGCATTGTTCATTCGATTCAATATCATTCACTATGAGAATTACCCCAAACAGTTTCATCTTATGGTTGGGGCTTATATCGTGATATTATGTCTGCTCTACAACATGTTTCTCGATGCGAACAGAAACTTTTTTACCAGAGGCTACTATCAGGAGTTTTACTACACGGTGAGATATACGCTGATCCTCGTAGTAGGGCTGGTGGTTGTGCTGTATCTCCTGCAGCAGTCCTATGAGTTTTCCCGCTCTGTGTACGGCATATTTGCGGTTTTGAACATTTTGATCACATATGCCATACACATGGCATTTAAAAAGGGAATCTGGAAATACTATAGGAAAAGTATCAACGCCGAGAAGATGCTGGTCATCACAAAAGATATCCTGATGGAAGAGGTGCTTGGAAATCTTATTAAGGGCAAAGAGTGGTATTATGATATCACAGCGGCAGTCGTCTACGATGCGGACAGAAAAGGCAGTGTGGTCAGGGGCGTGCCGGTCGTGGCGTCAAAGGATGATCTGTATGAGACGGTGATCCAGATGATGGTGGACGAGGTGTTCATCTGTCTTCCGGGAGAGCCGCTGATCGAGATCCGCGATATGGTACAGCAGTTCGAGGAGATGGGGCTTACCTGTCATTACAATGTTGACCTTTTCAGTCATTCGAATCCCAATACGTATGTCCAGCAGATGGCGGGGTACAGTGTGATTTCCTTTGCGCTAAAGACAATGGATTCCAGACGGCTTCTTATCAAGCGGCTGATCGATATCCTGGGAGCGGTTGTGGGGCTTGCGGGTACAGCTGTGATAACGCCCTTTGTGGCGGCGGCGATCAAGATCGATTCGCCAGGACCTATATTCTTCTCCCAGACCCGCATCGGAAGAAACGGGCGGCGATTTAAGATCTGGAAATTCCGCTCGATGTACACTGACGCTGAGGAGCGCAAGAAGGAGCTGGAAGCACAAAATGAGATCAAAGGTCTGATGTTTAAGATGGAGGGCGACCCACGCATCACCAGAGTAGGGAAGTTTATCAGGCGGACAAGCATTGACGAGACACCGCAGTTTCTCAATATTCTGGTGGGGGATATGAGTCTGGTCGGCACACGTCCGCCGACGGAGGACGAGTTTGAACAGTACAATGGCTATTACAGAAGACGCCTGAGCATCACGCCGGGTCTGACAGGGCTCTGGCAGGTGAGCGGCAGAAGCGATATACAGGACTTTGAGGAGATCGTAAGACTTGACTTGGAGTACATAGACAACTGGTCTTTGGGACTTGACGTTAAGATCTTGATCATGACTGTGTTTGCAGTTCTTGGGAGAAAAGGCTCAAAATGAGATATTGTGAGATATTGAGGACGAATATAAATGTGACGAGTATGCCGGAGACGGTCGCTTATATCGGAGAACAGATCGATGCGCTCCGGGGTAGTTATATCTGTGTGTCAAATGTGCACACGACAGTGCTGTCCTACGAGGATGAGCACTATCGCATGGTACAGAACAGCGCGGCGATGGCGCTGCCTGACGGGGCGCCGCTGTCTAAGTACAGCAGGGCACGGGGATTTCGCGACGCACAGCGGGTAACAGGTCCTGATCTGATGGCGGAGCTGTTCCGGATCTCAGGACAGAAAGGGTACAGACATTTTTTTTATGGCTCCACGCAGCAGACGCTGGACGATATGAGGGCGATACTTCAGAGGGATTATCCGGACCTGGTGATCGCCGGGATGTACGCACCGCCGTTTCGGGCGCTTACGGCGAAGGAGGATCAGGAGGTGACTGCGCGGATCAACGATGCCGGTGCTGATTTTATCTGGGTGGGACTTGGCGCACCCAAACAGGAGGAATGGATGTACGAACACCGGGGAAAGTTAAATGCAGTGTCGATCGGCGTGGGTGCCGGTTTTGACTATATAGCAGGCAATATCAGAAGAGCGCCCAGGATCATGCAGGTGCTCTGTCTGGAGTGGCTTTACAGGCTGATGCAGGATCCCAGGCGCCTGTGGAAAAGATATGTGGTGACAAACACGAAGTTTGTGTGTTATATTTTGAGAGAAAGATTTGTAAAATGAAGAGGAAGATATGGTTTCACGCAGATGACTACGGAGTGACAGCACAGCAGGCAAAACGGATCCTGAGCTGTCATCAGAGCGGGGTGCTCAACAGTATCAGTGTACTGCCCAATACGCCTGCATTGGGAGAGGCTCTCGATTTGCTGGATCAGATCGATCCGGACGGGACGCAGATCAGACGTGTCCTGCACCTGAACTTTGTGGAGGGCAGGCCGGTCGCGGGGGCTGAGAACGTACCGGAACTGGTGGATGATACGGGGTATTTCGATAAATCTTTTATACATTTCTGGCGGTGGAATCATACGAAAAGAGGTGCTGCGAGAAAAGAGCTTATCCGCCAGATCAAACTGGAGATCGCGGCGCAGCTGCAGGCTGTGACAGGGGCATTTGATTACAGGATAACCGCGGTTGATTCCCATCAGCACTATCACATGATCCCGATCGTGTTTGACAGCCTGATGGAAGTGTTATCAGAAACAGGGCTGGGGACGACACAAATCTGTCAGGTACGGATCCCTGTCGATCCGACAGCACCGTTGAGGAGCAATGCACAGATGCGCAGAGGAGTGCCAAAGATCAATTGGGTGAAATGGTGCATTCTTGGAGCATATGTACAGAGAAACAAGAAGATCCTGCACAGCCGGGGTATAGAAGTGCCTGTCTTTTTTGGTATTTTCTACACCTGCCAGATGAAAAAGGAGGTAGTGGAGGCATTGCTTCCGGCATACAGGAACTATGCAGACAAAAAAAACAGAGATCTGGAGCTGATGTTCCATCCAGGCAGTCTCACAGACTGTAATGAACTATTAGATGCGAGAAGTGAGGAACTTGCAGTATTTTATATGTCCGACGACAGATACGAGGAAGCCGAATGTTTAAAGCTGCTGGATAAGTCTTATAAAGAAGAAAATAATAAATAATAAGGGGAGAATCATGAAAAAGAAATCAGTGGTAGCAACTATTATGGCGATGACAACTGCGATCGCATTGCTTTCGGGCTGCGGGGAACGGACAGATATCGAGGACAAGACTGTTGTCGTGAGTGAGGACGGGGGAGAGAGCAGCACAGTGCAGGAGACCGGAGGGGCAAACGTGCCGTTGCCGACGGATGTTATGCCGGAGACAGAAGTTATGTCATCTGTCGATGGCGCGGAGGAAGTGCCAGAGACGCAGAGTGCAGACAGCACCGTCGAGGGAGGTGAGCCGGACACGGCACAGGCGGAGCTGCCGGAACAGGAAGAGTCATCGATGGTCTTCGAGCTCTCTGAGGGGGAGCTGGAGGCGAGGCGCGAGCAGCAGCAGAATTTTGCGGAGGCAAGAGAACTCCTGTACAGTCTGCCGAACTCCAAGGACAAGACCGAGAAGATCAATCAGATGGACAGGCAGATCCTTGCAAACAATGCCTATAATTTTGGCACCAGAAATATTGTATTTATAGGAGACAGTATCACAGAGGGGATCACGAGTGCGGTCGACGGGAATGGGAACCTTGTCAGCTATGTCACTTATGCGAACTCCTATCTTCGCTTTAACAGAGTGCTCAACCACGGTTTGGGCGGCAGGATGTTTTCTGTATATGGAGGCGAGGAACTGTCGCTTGCCATGAACTTTGGCAATGTAACGAATATCAACTCGGATGTCATTGTGGTGTTTGCAGGAGTCAATGATTACCTGTCCACGCCGGCAACCAAACGGTTTGGCGATGTCAATGACAAGCTGAGCACATCGGGGTATTGCGGCTCGGTCAGGTTGTTCATGAAACAGCTTTATGAGTACTATGGGGACCGGGACATTTTCTTTGTGATGATGTATAACACTTCAAAGAACGTGAAAAGCAGCTATTCGGATATCACGTGGCAGCCAACCTTGAACGATTACCTGGAAGTACAGCGGACGCTTGCCAAGGAGTACGGATTTAACGTGATCGAGCTGTATGACATTGGCTTTATGGACTGCAGTGACAAGGAGTCGTCAGACTTTTACCTGCGGGATGGCCTGCATCCGAAGGATAATGGGAACATCGTGCTGGGCGAACATATCGCAGCGGAGCTGTCGCTCTATTTTGCCCAGAAGGAAGAGAACAAAAAGCAATAGGTAGGAGAAGCATCAGGTGGAGATTTTAAGATGGGCAATACTGCTGGCATTCGTCTTGCCAGTACCATTTTTTCTGGGGTTTATACCTGTAAAACATATGAACCGCTTGCAAAAGACACCCGCAATGACTTATGTCTGCGGGTGGTTTGTGAGCTTTTTTCTGTTTGAGCTGACTGCAGTTCCGTTCATTCTTTTAGAACAGAGTTTTACACTGCTGGTAGTTGTGTATACCTGTATCGTCGCGGTGGTGCTGGTCGTGTCTTTGTGGCAGGGACGCCATCTGTGGAAGTATTATTATGAGTGCATTCAGGGAATCAGGGACATGCCGGGTGCTGTAAAGCTTGGCTGGGTGATATTTTTCCTGATCGTTTTTTTTCAGATGGCATATGCGGTTCTGTATGAGTACTATGATGGGGACGACGCTTATTATATCGCGGTGGCAGTGCTCACGGAAGAATTTGATACGATGTATCTGCGCGATGCCTATTCGGGGTATATATATCCGCTTGATGCGAGGCATGCGTTTTCGCCGACACCCATATACCAGGCGTGGCTGTCGAGGCTGAGCGGGATCGCGCCTGCCGTTGTGGCGCACAGTGTGCTGGCGCCGGTGTGGCTTATGTTTATGTACTGCATCTACGGACAGATCGGCAGCCGGTTATTGTGGCATAAAAAAAATTATAGGCCTGCGTTTATGATCCTGCTCGCGATATGGTTTATGTATGGGAATATTTCGCTGTACACATCGGAAACGTTTGCCATGACGAGAACCTGGCAGGGGAAGGGGCTGATGGCGGGGATGATCCTGCCCGCGCTGTTTCTGTGCCTGATCTACCTGGCAAAGGAAAGAGTCAGCCAGGGTATGTGGCTGCTCTTTATCTGCGTCTGCATGTCGGCTGTTTTTGCGACGAGTATATCCTTTATGCTCATACCGACGATCACAGGCGCAGCGTCTGTGCTGATCGGGATCAGGAAAAAGAGTGTGAGATCTGCGGCGGAAATATTTTTGTGCTGTACGCCCTGCCTGCTGCTGGCAGTCTGCTATATGATCGTGAGATAGCCCTGCAAGGACATATCCGGCGTACAGCATCAAAACTTTGAAACAGTTTCGGGAAAAGGGGGATGACAGATGCGAATGGACTTGATTTCAGTCACAAAGGCCGTGATAGAGGACGTGGTTTTGTACAATAATAATAGCTTTCTGCTTCCCCTTTTTCTGATCGCACTGCTGTTTCTGTGGAGGACTGAAAAAGATAGGAAGCTGCGTGTAGTGCTGTTGTATCTGGTGGCAATGATCGGCGCGATCTTTTTGTGCCCGGTCTATGCGTGGGTGGGAATGAAGATCGATGCGGATATCTATTATCGTGTTCTGTGGTCGCTGCCGATCGGGATCCTTGTATGCTACAGTGTTGTGAAGCTCATGGCACGTTTCAAGGCGCTTGCATCAAAGGCGCTGGTGTTTATCCTTGCGGTGCTGGTGATCGTGATGAACGGCGAACTGGTGTACACCAATTCGTTCCATATCAAGTCGGTCAATGCGTACCATATCCCCCAGCAGGTGATCGATGTGGCGGATGCGCTCAGGCTCGACAATTATAAGCCTATCGCCGTGCTGCCGGCTGAGCTGCTGCCATTTTTCAGGCAGTATACAGCGGATGTGTACACGCCGTATGGCAGGAACATTCTGGAGCCGGCGTGGACTTTTCACGATGAGTTGTACGATGCCATGGAGGGGGACCGCAATGCGTACGACGTGGCGGAGGTGGCAAGATGTGCCCGCAGCCATCATTGTGCCTTTGTCGTGCTGTCCTGCGCAAAGCAGATGAATGGGAGCATGGAGGAACAGGGGTACTTCCTGTTTCGGTTCGTCCAGGGGTATTTTATCTATATGGACTACAATTATTACTGGGTGTTCAAGGAACAGGGACTTCTCGATGCGGACGTGATCGAGGCTGGAGGATGAGTGAATGAAGGATACGGATGATAGGGTGGTCAGGATCCATAAAATCAGGGATATCGCATTGTTACAGGGTGTTATTATCATTTATACAATTTCAGGCGTAATGTCCAAAGAGGCAGCGGCAAGCGGCGGTGATCTGATGCGGTTCCTGATTTTCTTTGGGCTGGAATTTGTGCTGCTGGGGGTGTACGCAGTGCTCTGGCAGCAGATGATCAAGAGATTTGAGCTCTCCGTGGCGTATGCAAACCGCTCGATGGCTGTGGTGTGGTCCATGGTGTGGGCGGTCGTCTTGTTTCACGATACCATAACGATGCAGAATATCGCGGGGGTGGTGCTCGTGGTGGCAGGGATATGGATCATCAATACAGATACGGAGGGAGTATGAAATGGTCAGTCGGTTTGTGTTGGTCATGTTCTTATCAGTGATAACGGCATCGATATCACAGGTTCTGTTGAAAAAGAGTGCGCTCAGGTCGTACGATACTGTTGTAAAAGAATATTTGAACCCCTATGTCTTCAGCGGTTATGGGCTTTTGTTGGTGTCCATGTTCCTGACAGTTTATGCATATAGCGGAATGGATTACAAGAATGGCCCCGTCATTGAGTCGATGGGAAACGTGGTCGTGCTGATCCTGGGGTATTTTGTGTTCGGAGAGCGGATCAGCATCAGGAAAATGGCAGGGATCATGTGCATTATCACAGGGATCGTTGTTTTTTATCTGTAGCGATGTCAGGGATCTGCATGTTTTTTTGAAAGTTGTTTTTGCAAAAATATGTTGAGGGATGGTAGATGCTCTGCTATAATTGTAACGTTAACAGGCGATAGCGATCTGTGGGAGAATAGCTCCGAAGAAATCACCGGTGCGATCGGCATCCGTAATTTCCCACAGATCCTTAGATAGTTGGATAACCTCTCGGAATCTCCGTACACATGCTATTGCAGTAGATTCCGTAAGTCTATCTGGTGCAGAAGGAGGATGCCATTTGGCAGAAACAGAATGAAGAAGAAAACATTAGGATCACATGGCAGAGGCAAAAGAAGAACAGTAAAATATACTGATGAATATATAGAAGACGTTTATGAGGAGGATCTGACAGAGCAGGGGGATGCGGCGGCTGACACTGACAGCGGAGATGATGAGTATATTGTTGCGTATTCAAGTGAGCGTGACGCGCATGAAGACTATGTTTCGGAGCAGATGCAGGAGTATGACGAGTCGGATGGTTATGAAGAACAGCAGGACTATGATGAGTCAGAAAATTATGAAGAACAGCAGGACTATGATGAGACAGAGAGCTATGATGGATCGCAGGAGTACGATGAGGCGTCGGACTATGACGAGCAGCAGGAATATGATGAGTCAGAAAACTATGATGAATCACAGGAGTATGATGAGGCGGAAGATTATGAAGAACAGCAGGACTATGACAAGTTAGTAAATTATGAAGCAGAAAAGGGTATCGATCTGTCTGCTACCGTGAAGATCGATATTGAGATCTTTGATCCGGCAAAAGAAGAGTCGTTGTACAGTACCGGGGAAATTGACATGGGACTCTATGTGTCGGATGATGATGTGGAGGATACACAGAACGATCACGAAAATGAGCAAGAGTACCTTTATGAGGACGGTGCGGTACAGTACTATGCATCTGACGAATATTTTGATGATGAGTACATCAATGAGTATGCAAATGAGTATGCGAGTGAAGAATATGCTGAGGAGACGTACTATGATGATGAGTACAATGACGATGACTACATAGAAGAAGTGTATGACAGTGAGGTGTATGATGAGGATTCTTTTGACATTGCATACGGTGATTTTGCAGATGAATACGAGAGCGATGCCGTGTTGTTCGAGGACGACGGAGTGGAGGAGCCACTTGATCTGTGGCAGAGAGTAAAGGTACACCTGGGGCACCTGACGGCATTTGATGCAGTCCTTGCATCGACAGGCGTTGTTGTCCTGGCTGCAGCTTTTGTGATCCTGAGCATGTTCCTGCAGTCTAGACAGACCAACAAGCAGATCGAAGCGCTCGCTCCTCTGGGGGTCGAACTCAAGGAGATAGGGGTAGCAGGCGGCGACGGATTGTTGTCCATGGCAGATGCGGCACTTGCGGGGAACTTTGCACAGACACCGGACCAGGAGGAACTCCCATCGGAGGAGGTATCGCAGCCTGAGGTGGTCGACACGCCGGACTCGGGCAGGGTGAGTGTCGATTTTGTGTCTGTGGAAAAAGATCTAAAGATCCGTTTTACGGATGTCAATACAGGGGAACTGATCACTGGGATGGCATTTGAGGTGACATTGACGAACGCAAAGGGAAAACAGCTCATCCTCACAGACGATGACATGGATGGGATCATCTATGCACAGAATGTGAACGCCGGGGTGTTTGACGCAGTCATAGCTTCGACGGATAGATACAAATTCCCGACAGTGGCACAGCAGGTTACAGTCAAGGACAAGGTCGAGTATGTGGTGATCAATGTGCAGGATGAGGTAAAGACAGAGAAGCAGATCGACGTGGTAGTCGAGGATACGGAGAAAAATGTCGCGCCAGTGGAGGAGGAAGTGCTCAAAGATACTGTTGAGTGGGTGGAATCGACCAAGACACCCGTGAGCGGCACAGAGAGTTATCTGCTGGTGGATAAAAACACGATCGCGGATCCAGCACAGCTTTCTAAGGCAGCGGCGAGAATGCTTTTTGATACCCTAAATGTCACGCTCGACCCATCCAGTGCGACATTGAGTGTGGGGGCCAGCATTGATTTGAAAGGGTCTGAGTTTGTCAACAAGACAGAGGGAGATATCGAGTATCAATACACAACCGAATGGAAAAGCTCAAATGACAGCACTGCGTCGGTGAGCGGCGGAAAGGTGACAGCAAAGGCGGCTGGGGAAGCGGTTATCACGTATACGGTCACAAGAAAAACGATCACAACGACGTATGAGCAGAAGGAGCCTGTCGAGGAGATTGTAATCATACCTTCTGCGGAGTACCTAGAGCCATCTGATCCTGCTGAAAAGGAGAAATATAAGGCGGTTGTGGATGAGCAGGGCAACATAACAGGCTATGAATATAAGAAGGTGACGGAGCAGGAGCCGGAGAAAAAGACGAGTGAGACGAGCGAGAGCGCCAGTGCGGAGTGCAGGATCACAGTGGAGCCTGCAAAGATCACATCCGGCAGTCTCGAATTGGTCAGGAGTGCGGACAGCTGTGCAGTTGGCGCGACACTGACTGTGAAACCGGCAAAGCTGGTGTACACGAAGCAGGATGGGACTACAGAGACGCTCACAGGCAATTTTCCTGCCATCGCGTGGGAGAGTGCCGACAAGGCGGTCGCGACCGTCGGGACAGACGGTGTCGTGACAGGCGTGAAACCGGGAAAAGTACATATCACAGGCAGGGTGACGGGCGTCAACGGGGCGGACGGCAAGGAGCTGGATATCAGATGCAGTGTGGAGATCAGTGTTACCGAGGCGGCGGACCTTGCGATCTCCCTTGATCGGACAAGCGATGTATATATCGCGGTAGGCGGCTCGACAACCATCGTGGCAACCGTATCGAATTATCAGTCGGACGCAGGCGTGACATGGGAGTCCTCCGACAAGAATGTCGCCACGGTCGATGAGAAAGGTGTCGTGACCGGTGTGGCAGCAGGAAGTGTCAAGATCACAGCGACAACAAAGGAAAAGGATAAGAGCGGAAATCAGAAGCAGGCGACCTGTGTTGTGACGATCAATTCCAATGCGGCTTCCGACACGACGACAAAGCTCAAGGACAAAAACGGAAATCAGATATATATTAAGAATGCGGACGGAAGCTACAGGGAGGCTGTCCATGCAGACTACTACAGCAGCACCGAATTTTATATCGCAGCGCAGGCAAACTATGTATATACAGGCTGGCAGACGATCGAGGGAAAGACGTATTACTATGACAAGAACGGAAATGCTGTGAAGGGTACGCAGATCATCCAGGGAGTTACATACAATTTTGGCGAGGACGGCTCGATCGCGACAAAAGTCAACGGGTCGACGTTCGGCATCGATGTGTCCCGGCACAATGGAACGATCGACTGGAATGCGGTCAAGGCATCGGGCGTCGATTATGTCATTATCCGCTGTGGCTACAGAGGATCTTCCACAGGTGCACTCATCGAGGACCAGAATTTCAAGACGAACATCAAGGGTGCCACGGCAGCCGGCCTGAAAGTGGGTGTGTATGTATTTTCACAGGCAGTCGACGAAGTCGAGGCTGTCAAGGAGGCATCGCTGGCGGTGAGCCTTGTAAAGGGATACAACCTCACCTATCCTATCTTTATCGATACGGAGGAGAGCGGAGGAAGGGCTGACAAGATCGACAAGGCGACGCGCACCGCAGTGGTGAATGCGTTCTGCCAGACGGTTGCAAGTGCAGGATACCAGCCGGGGATCTATGCATCAAAAACATGGTTTGAGGACAAACTGAATATGAGCGGGGTCAGCAGCTGCCGCATATGGCTTGCACAGTATTCCGCAGAGCCTACGTACAGCGGCAAATACGATCTGTGGCAGTATTCGAGCAAGGGAAAGATCAGCGGAATCAAAACAGATGTCGACCTGAACTATAGTTATACAGGATATTAGGGTTGCGTTATTTCTGATTTTAGGATAAAATGAAGTATATGATTAAAAATCTTGTGGAGGTATATATTTGATGAGAACTTATTTGGTGACTGGCGGTGCGGGCTTTATCGGATCGAACTACATTCATTATATGTTTCGGAAATATGATAACGAGATCAGGATCATCAATGTCGATGCCCTGACCTATGCCGGTAATCTCGAGAATCTCAAGGAGATCGAAAACAGGGATAACTATACATTTGTCAAGGCGGATATCACGGACAAGGAAGCGATCGCAAAGATCTTTGCGGAGAACGATATCGACAGGGTGGTCCATTTTGCGGCGGAGAGCCACGTGGACAGGAGCATTAAGGATCCGGAGGTCTTTGTGCGGACAAATGTGCTGGGCACCGCAGTGATGCTCAACTGTGCCAAGGAGGCATGGGAACTTCCCGATGGCAGTTTTAAGGCAGATAAGAAGTTCCTTCACGTGTCGACGGATGAGGTGTACGGATCCCTTGAGGAAGATGGCGGGTATTTTTATGAGACAACCCCGTATGCGCCGCACAGTCCGTACTCTGCGAGCAAGGCGTCCTCGGACATGCTTGTGAGATCCTACATGGACACATATCAGTTCCCGGCAAATATCACGAACTGTTCAAACAATTACGGCCCATATCAGTTTCCGGAGAAATTTATCCCGCTGGTCATCAACAATGCCCTGCAGGGAAAGAATCTCCCGGTGTACGGCGATGGCAAAAATGTGCGGGACTGGCTCTATGTTGAGGACCATGCAAAGGCGATCGACATGGTACAGGAGAAGGGCAGGTTGTTTGAGACTTATAATATCGGAGGACATAACGAGAAGCAGAACATTGAGATCATCAATATCATCCTCGATACACTTCAGGAGCAGCTTGCGGATGATGACCCGAGGAAGAAGCTGGTATCCAGGGATCTGATCACATATGTCGAGGACAGAAAAGGCCACGATAGACGTTATGCGATCGCGCCGGACAAGATCAAGGCGGAGATCGGCTGGGAGCCGGAGACGATGTTCCGGGAGGGCATCAGGCAGACGATCCAGTGGTATTTTGAGCACGAGGATTGGATGAAGAATGCGACGAGCGGCGATTACCAGAAATATTATGCTGAGATGTACAAATAATTTTAGAGCATGATCCTTAATAGGGAACGTCAGTACCACAGGGTAGGGGCGTTCCCACTTTGGCATATGATGAACAGGGGCAAACAGCGCCTGTGCGATGAATAATAAATAAAAAGGAGCGGACGATCAATGAAAGGAATTATACTAGCAGGAGGTTCTGGCACAAGGCTTTATCCGCTGACAAAGGCGATCTCAAAGCAGATCATGCCAGTCTATGACAAGCCGATGATCTATTACCCGTTGTCGACGTTGATGCTTGCGGGGATCAGGGATATCCTGATCATATCGACGCCGCGCGATCTCCCGGTGTTTGAGGAGTTGTTCGGAACGGGAGAACAGCTTGGACTTCACATGGAATATGCAGTGCAGGAGCAGCCAAGAGGGCTTGCGGATGCGTTTATCATCGGCGCGGACTTTATCGGAGAGGACTCCGTGGCGCTGGTGCTTGGCGACAATATCTTTTACGGGCAGAGCTTTTCAAGACTGCTGCAGCGCGTTGCGGCAAAGGAGAGCGGCGCTACGATATTCGGATATTATGTGCGTGACCCGAGGGAGTATGGTGTCGTGGAATTTGACAAGGACGGAAAGGCGATCTCCATCGAGGAAAAGCCGGAGAAACCCAAGAGCAACTACGCAGTGCCGGGACTTTACTTCTATGACAATGACGTTGTGGAGATCGCCAGAAACGTAAAGCCATCTGCGCGCGGGGAGATTGAGATCACGAGCATCAACAATGAGTATCTGCGGCGCGGAACGCTCACAGTTGAGACGATGGGCCGTGGTTTTGCATGGCTCGATACAGGAAATCATGACTCACTTCTCGACGCCGCGGACTTTGTCTGTGCGTTTCAGAAGCGGCAGGGGCTTTACATTTCCTGCATTGAGGAGATCGCATATAAGAGGGGCTTTATCACCAAGGAGGAGCTGTTGAAGCTCGCGGAGCCGTTGATGAAGACGGATTACGGAAAATATCTTGTAGAGGTAGCCAATGGACTTTAAGGGAAAGAAGATCGGGATACTGTTTGTGTTGTGTTCACTGCTAGCCGTCATGACAGCTGTGGCGGCGGTAAATTACAGCAGGCTTATGGGAAAAAGTTCCAATCCTGCAGCTGACAGCAATGCAGACAGTGATTTCCATCAGATCATAGAAGCGGACGGAAAAGTGCACGGTGCTGATCTATCAGCGTTTATGAGGGACAGTGATTTCTTTGATGCTGAGGTGCCGGGCAGTTCCGGTCAGGGTACATATGATGAGGTCGATGAAAACGGTGACACTGTGCGCAGTCTCACTGTGCTGGCAAGTTCTGTGGAGCGCGATATCAGGGTCAAGATCGTTGACGACCAGGGTGATGTGGTATCGGGGGAAGAATTTGCCGTGGAGGTTGTGGACACAGGCGTGTATGTCGATGACGACAAGGATGGTATTATATTAATATCAGACATAAAGCCCGGAGAATACAAGGTCTCTTTGAATGAGCGGCAAGGTTTCAATGTCCCGGAATCCCCTGTCAATGTCAGGGTGAAATCCATTGTGTCCTATACCGTTATCGATGATATTGACCTTTTTGTGCACGCGGAGTCAGAGATTGATATCCTCAAGGAGGACACGAAAGACAAGAAGATCGACAGTGAGGACGAGGATGATTCTCAATATACCGCACTGCTTGATATGGACGAGGAGGACGAGCGTGAGAACGCCGTCAAGCTCGGGATCGATGTGTCAAAGTGGAACGGAGAGATCGACTGGGAGATCGTGAAAGCGGAGGGCGTGGATTTTGCGATCATACGCTGCGGTTACAGGGGTTCTTCCTCCGGCTGGCTGATCGAAGATCCGTTTTTTTACAAGAATCTGACAGGCGCGAAGAAGGCGGGGATAAAAGTCGGCTTATATTTCTTTACGCAGGCGGTCAACCCTGTGGAGGCAGTCGAGGAGGCAAGTATGGTAGTCTCCCTGCTCGGCGATACCGGGATCGATTATCCGGTGTTTATCGACATAGAGGGCGCTGGCGGAAACGGAAGGGCGGACAATCTCGACGCAGCGGCGCGAACGGCGATAGCCAATGCATTCTGCCGGACGATACGAAATGCCGGACTGGATGCGGGGGTGTATTCAAGCCGCTACTGGTATTACAACAATCTGATCGCAGATGAGCTGGAAACCTTAAGGATATGGCTTGCGGAGTACAGGGATACGCCGCTGTACACTGGGCGCTACGATATGTGGCAGTACACTTCGAGCGGCAGTGTCGCAGGGATCGAGGGAAGGGTTGACTTAAATGTCAGCTATCTGGGAATAGAATAAGGAAAGGAATTTGTGAAGATATGGGAAAGATTACAGTAGAGGAATGTGTTTCTGACGGGGTACTCATAGAGGGGCTCAAGGTGGTCACGCCGCAGGTAATGGGAGATAACAGGGGTTATTTTATGGAGACTTACAACTACAACGACTTCAAGGAGGCAGGTATCGATCAGGTTTTCGTGCAGGACAATCAGTCTGCATCTAAGAGAGGTGTCCTGAGAGGACTGCACTTTCAGATCCAGTATCCCCAGGATAAGCTTGTCCGCGTTGTGCGCGGAGAAGTGTTTGACGTGGCAGTGGACATGCGGGAGGGCTCGAAAACATTTGGGAAATGGTTTGGCGTTGTCCTATCAGAGGAAAACAAGAAACAGTTTTTCGTACCCAAAAATTTTGCACATGGTTTTCTTGTGCTGTCTGAGTATGCGGAATTTTGTTATAAGTGTTCTGACTTTTATCATCCGGATGATCAGGACGGACTGTTGTGGAGCGATCCCGATATCGGAGTGAAGTGGCCGATTCCAGAAGGAATGGAGCTGATCCTTGCCGACAGGGATCTAAAATGGGGTGGAATAAAGGATTTTAAGCGATGAGAAATAGTTTGACAGGGCTGTGGCAGTCGAGGCAGCTGATCTGGAAGCTTTCGAAAAATGATTTCAAGAACCGCTTTGCAGGCTCTTATCTGGGGCGTGTGTGGGCGTTTGCACAGCCTGTCGTGACGGTACTCTTGTACTGGTTTGTGTTCGGGCATATCATGATGGCTGACAAGAAGGAACTGCTGACAGCGGGGGTGGAGGCTCCTTACGTGCTGTGGCTCACGGCGGGGCTTGTGCCCTGGTTTTATTTCAGCGAGGCGGTGAGCAACGGCACAACATCCCTTCTCGAATACAGCTATCTGGTGAAGAAGGTGGTCTTTCAGATCCGCATTATTCCGATCGTAAAGCTCATCGCGGCATCGTTTACCCACATTTTCTTTGTGATGTTTATGCTGCTGCTGTATTTTGTGTATGGATATAAGCCGGATATCTATCTGCTGCAGCTGGTTTATTATAGTTTCTGTCTGTTTATGTTTGTGCTGGCATTGAGTTATACAACCTGTGCGATCGCTGTTTTTTTCCGGGATCTGATGCAGATCGTCAATATCTTCCTGCAGGTTGGCATGTGGGCGACACCGATCCTGTGGAACATTACACTTCTTGACGGGGAGCCAGTGCTTCAGGGGATCATCAAGTGCAATCCCATCTTTTATGTTGTGAACGGTTACAGGAACGCCATGTTTGCCGAGACCTGGTTTTGGCGCGATTGGGGTATGACGATCTATTTCTGGACTGTTACCGCTGTGCTGTTCGTGGTGGGGACATGGATCTTTAGAAGACTGAAAGTTCACTTTGCGGATGTGCTGTAAAAGATCCGCTTTGTGTTTCATTTATAGAAACGGGGGGAACTATGGAAGACAAGCAGCTGCGTGGACAAGAGCAGCATAATGGAGAAAGAACTGCGGCAGATGACATTGAAAATGCAATTTCGGTCAAGCATGTCAGCAAGATCTACAAGCTCTATGACAAGCCGATGGACAGGCTAAAGGAGGCGCTCAGGCTTACCAGGGAGCAGAAATACCGTGAGGCGCACGCGCTCTCCGATGTCAGTTTTGATGTCAGGCAGGGGGAGTGTGTCGGGATCATCGGGACAAATGGTTCCGGCAAGTCCACGATCCTAAAGATCATAACAGGTGTCCTGAATCCGACAAGCGGCAGCGTCAGGGTCGACGGGCGGATATCCGCCCTGCTGGAGCTGGGTGCCGGATTCAATATGGAATACACAGGCATAGAGAACATTTATCTCAACGGCACCATGAACGGTTTTTCCAATGAGGAGATCGATGCGAGGATGCAGGACATCCTCGACTTTGCGGATATCGGCGACTATGTACATCAGCCGGTAAAGACATACTCGAGCGGTATGTTTGTGCGCCTGGCATTTTCAGTCGCGATCAATATCGATCCGGAGATCCTGATCGTCGATGAGGCACTCTCGGTTGGGGACGTATTTTTCCAGGCAAAGTGTTACCACAAGTTTGATGAATTCAAGAAGATGGGAAAAACGATCATGATCGTGAGCCATGACCTGAGCAGTATAGCGAAGTATTGTG
>CAJUQU010000005.1 GCA_910588595.1 uncultured Lachnospiraceae bacterium
TGCTCTTCCGATCTGTGTTTGAAAAATGCTTTCTGCCAGATGTGCGTCACAATTTGTGGGAGATTAAATCATCTTACAGATGATGTGCCAAATGAAGGGCGCATAGCGGGCTATGTAACCTGAATTTGGTGCAAAGATCACGCAAAGTGGGGCGTGCAGATGACAGGAATGAATTTTCAAACACGCTCTAGTTCATGCAGGATACAATACAAAATGAATCAGAGCTCAAAGACTGTTCAGAAATATCCTGCGCAAGCCGCAATGCTATTTTGGGGCAGTTTTTTATGCACGCGGGCACCCAGAGAAAATGTGCGTCAGCGCGTGTCTGTCTGACAGGATCCGGCGCTTGTTTTTGGGAGTTCATTATTTTGATGTGTGGTCAAATAGCGTTATGCTGTCCGAATCCCGTCGGAAGCTGTGAAACATCACGTGGTCTATACCTGATTTTTCAAAGACAGAGACCGCTGCATCAAGGACTGTATTCAAGTCCCATGCAATAAAATCAAGGTATCCATAATTGATCCCCGAGGCACCGCCAATATATGTAAAGCTGTCCTGACCGGCAGTCTTTTCGATCATCTCCGCAGCATCATCGCGAAAGTCCAGGATCTGCGCCCCTCTGTTGTCACCCTCAAAACCATATAGAGGAAAGCAGAAATAACCAGCTGTGATCCCGTCTGCCTGAAAGGTATCCATGATGCGGTTTTCACCGCTGTAGAATTCATTTAACAGATAAACAAAACAGCTGGATCCCGCGAATACGTCGGTGCGCAAGCCGTCCTGCGACGCCTCGTCAGGTTTCATCTGATATCCGCAATATAGCTCACAGTAGCGGTTTGCATCAAACAATTCATCCCTGCTCAAATCAAGCTGCTGCATAAAATGGGGCATGAGCTGCACCAGAGTGAGGGCAGGCTGCCCATAAGGGGCACGAAGGATTTCCAATTCATCGATATACTTCATTTCCGCCAGCTCGCCGACTGCATAATCCAGCATTACATAGGCAAACCAGTAGGCTTCATTTTCCCGCTCCGACAGGAGGGGAACAAGATCTTTGCAGTACAGACAAACCTTTGCCTTTTGGTTTTCCCATGCAGTCCACAGCTGGATATTGCCAGCGCAGACAGTATTGTCGTTTATCCGGAGCTGATAGTTTTCCATATTTTGACCATGTGACTGACGCCCTATTAGGATATTCCAATATTGAAGTACACTTTCCGGCGCTTTTTTTTGGAAATAGTTCAGAGCAAACAGGCGTGACCAGTCACCCTCGAGATTTAATATCAGGTCATACTTTTCCCCGTTAAACCCTACCTCGGCATAGACTGTATCAAATGCAGGGGTCAAAAGAGCGTCGAGCTGTGCTGTGATCGATTCGCTGTCCGCTTTTTGGTCGATCAGCTGTCTAAGCTTTGCCTCGCCTTTGGAAAAGATCTCCCAGCACGCTGAGACTTTCTCACGAAACGGATTTTGAAATTGGGGCAGGCTGATATTTGATTGATTGTTATTCCTGTTCATTTTTACACCTCTTTTATCATTTTTTTTAATCAGGCAAGAACTTACGTTTTCGGATGCGCATCTGACAGAAAGCATTTTCAGACACGCTCTGGGACAAGGAGACAACGAACTTTTATTTAGAATATTGTACCATATATATTTTTATTTTTCTATCGATTCATAAAAAAGCCAGCATTGGAAAAAATGTATGTTATACAAATGTATCGCACAATGTTTGGTAAAGTAAGGTGAAAGCAGAATTGAGAAAAAGAAGAACGCGTTTTAGGATAACGATCGGAATAGCAGCATTCGGAATACTTCTGACGGCAGGAAGTCTATGCGTAAATCTATTGAATAATACACACGCCAAAACAGACGAAACTCAAAATATCGTCACTGCGACAGGGGTGACGGAGATCGGGATGGAACCTGTAACCTTTTCGATCGACTTTCTGGAAGATACAAGACTCTATGTGGAGGAAGTGTATCTTTCAGACGGTGATACGGCTGCAGCGAACGAACCGTACGTTAAGTTTACAGACGAAAGCATCAGGAACGCGCGCACGGAGTTGGAACAGGCAGTTCATAATGCGGAGCTGGATTATCGCAGCAGGGTGGTTTCAAGCGGAGAGGATAAGATAGAGGCAAAATATACATATGATACAACAGTGCTTGAGGCAGAGTTTGCACCACAGGTTTATCAGGACACGCTCACGCAGCTGGATATGCGGCTTGCAAAGGCAAAGAATGCCTATGAGGAAGCCCAGAATGAGTACAATGAATATTATGTCGCGGTAGTAAACAACACGTTTTACGAAGATTATGAGGTTGAGGCGCTGAAAAAAGCCTATGATGAGGCATATGACTTGTTTGTCAGCCGAAGGGCATACTGGGAAGTGACACAGGAAGAGCTCGATCTGCTGGATGACGGCAGCAGTGCGCATGCCGGGCAGGGTGAGCGTCAATGGATCGTCAGGACAGTGGCATTGCTAAGGGATGAGATGACAGAGGCGCAGAACAGATATGAGCAGGCAAAAAATGATTATCAGAGGGAGATCGAGGGGGCGGAGTTAAAACTTCAGAAGCTGTTGAATCAGTCTGAACAGGCACAGCAGGATCTGCTGGATACCCAGATCGCATATCAGAAAGAAAGCCTTCATGCAAAGACAGTGTATGAAATAGCTGTTGCACGGGGGCAGCTTGCGGAGAGTGATTACAATACGTATCTGTGCGATCTGGCAGACGAATTGGAGCATCTCAGGGCAGTTAGGGACACAGCAGTGGAAAACAGAGCACTGTTTGAGGATCTGGCTGGCGATGGATATCTGTATACAGAACAGGCAGGAACAGTGTTAATGGTACAGGCGGTCGAGGGGCAGGCTCTAGAGGGCGGCAGTCAGATCCTTGCATATGCCGATGAGGAGGAGATGTCTGTAACCGCGACAGTGCCCAGGGCGGATGCGGCAAAGATTTTTGTGGGCGAAAAGACCAGCGTGACAGTGGAGGACTGCGGCAGTTTTGACGGCGTTGTTGAAGCGATACAGCCCATAACTGGATTTTTCACACCTGAAAATAAAACGCCCATATACAATCTGGTAAGGATATCGCTGAACGGGGATGTCAGCGATATCCTGCCGGAGCAGACTGCGGCAGTAGTATTTGGGGAGGAGATGCAGGGCGATACCATTGAGTGCAGTGCAGGCGGGCACAGCGCAGTGGAGCGAGAAATGATTGCACAGATGTATGACTTTGATATCCTGGATGAGACAAAAGGGGACCAGGGTATATATCTGGAAGCTGACAGTGTGTATGTGAGAGCAGGGCAGCACATCAAAGAGGGGGACATGGTGTGCCGGTTTACGCAGGAAAGTATTGAGCGTGTCAGAAAAGCACTCATTGATATTCAGTCTGATGCTGGCAAAGCGCTTGTCAGGGCGCAGGCGGGTTATCACATAGGCGTTTTGGAGGCGGGTCTGAAGCATAATGAAGCCGTGATCGACAATACGCTTGCACAGATGACTTACGACAATACGATCGCGAGATTAAACAGCAGTTTGGTCTCCAAAATCCTGGAGACAGAACAGCTGCTGGCGGATATTTACCAGCTGCAGACAACCCTGACGGACGACGCCCACCAGGAAAAGCGCGCGGATATGACAAAGGCGTACGAAAAAGCCAAAAAGCAGGTGGAAAAAGCAAAGGAGAGCTTTGTGACCAGCCAGGTGGAAGCGGCTGAGAACCTTCAGACAACAAAGGATTCCTATGAAAAATTTTTTGCCCAGCTTGAGGCGTCCAGCCAGGAAATCAGGGACAAAGTAGAGAGAGTCTATGCACTGCAGGAGGAAATACTGCAAAGTCAGCAGCTTATGGAGAAAGAACTTTTGACGGCAGAGCAGACGCGCATCAGCGCCCAGACCGAGGGAGAGATCGCATATGCAAAATATGCAGGTATCTTAAAAGAATATGAAAATGCGGTGAATAACGCGCAGTCATATTTAGAACAGTCCACGCACAGGCTTGATGCATTTGAGCAGTTTGTGGGTGATGGCACGATCTATGCGACAGGAGATGGATTGGTGATCAGAATAGGCTGCGAGAAGGGGGATCGGATTGTTGATGTGCGAGAACTGGTATTCTATATGCCGGAAACAGCCGGGAAAGAGGGTGCGCGATGAAAAGAGGTCACTTCATTGTGACGGCAGCGATCGTTGATGTGATAATGGGCACTGGAATAATTGCTGCTGTAATGACATTTTCCAGCCGGCAAGATCAGGCGGCAGATATCACATATCATGAGATTAGGGCTCAATATGGTATGATGGCATCAGGAATAACGAGAACCGCGCCGATATCGCTCGGCGTGGTTGAACAGACATTGGATCTGGACATCGGTACAGTGACAGGTGAGATCCCCGCGGCGCTCGAAGTCGGGGAGGTACTTGTCAGCCCAGGGCAGCAGGTGCAGAAAGGGACGGCATTGTTTCGTGTTACATCGGACAGCGTCCAGCGTGTCAGGGCGGGTCTGCAGAAAGAAATCCTGGACACCAATAGGACCTGCGAGGTGCTCGAGGCAAAGCAGAAAGAACTGCACCTGCAGGCATCACAGGGATATGACAGTGATATCATAGATGGAAAATATGCGGCGATGACATACAACAGCAAATGCGGCGAGCTTCAAAAAAAGGCGGATGACGCCAAGGAGGCTGTCGATCAGAAGCAAAACCAAATCAATCAAAATCTGCTGGAGCTGACGCAGGCGCAGGAGGAACTGGTGAAAGCGCAGAAATATCTAAAAGAAGCAGAGGCGGCGGTTTCCGATATCTATGATAACCGTTACAGGGATTCCTATTATTATACAGTGTATGGAAACACGAGGGAAAAAGCCCAAAATATGGTGGCGCAGTCGGAGGAAGAGATTGAAAATCTCACCAGGAAGAACGAAACACTTTTGTACGAAGTTGATGAGGCAGTCCGCGTCTACCACCAGATCGTGCAGGATCTCGAGAAGGAGAAGCTAACAGCAGGGATGGAGCGGGAGGTTGATATCTATGGTTCCCAAACGGCGTCAGAACGGTACGAGATCCAGACAGCCAGTCTTGACAATGCGCTGCAGGAGGCAGAGGAGCGCTATCAGGACGCACTGCGGGATATCCGGCTGTTCGATGCCTGTGTCGTGAGAGACTGCGTGTTGTCAGAGTACTGCGGTGTCCTGTCAGCTGTCCCGGTGGAGGCGGGGGACACGCTGGGAAAAAATGACACACTTGTCACATTGTATGACCAGGAGAATGCGTCGATAACGGTCACTCTGCGCGGGGAGGAATACCATGCAGTCGACCCGGGGAGGGCTGTCAATATCTCGTTTACAGAATATCCCGGCAAAGTATATGAGGGCAGGATCGCGGACAGCTTTGCCGCAAAAAGTGACAGTCAAGGCGACGCCTATACAGTCAAAGTGGTGATACAGGGAGATACGGCAGATCTTGGCATGGGAATGACTGGGGATGTGACGTTTCTGACAGATGAGACCAAGCGGGTGCTCTATGTGCCAAAGGGGGCGGTTTTTATGGATGGAGAGCGCTCATACGTCAAAATGCGGGGGCGAAATGGAACTATTGTGGAAAAAAATGTGACGACAGGCTTATCCGATGGGATCCACATAGAAATCATAAAGGGGATTTCTGAGGGGGATGAGGTCCTTCTGGCTGTTAAGTGATATTCATTAGTTTGCGTATTTCATCAAAATGACCGGTGTGTTATAATGTGGACAGCAGCAGTGAAAATTTCAGATATATACGTACAGGAGAATACAGTTATGGATCATGAAAAAGTATACGCGATGAGTTTTGGCAGGATCTATCCGCTATTGGTTGCCAAGGCGGAGAAAAAAGGGCGGACGCAGGGCGAAGTCAATGAGATCATCTGCTGGCTCACCGGCTACAGCGAGGAGCAGATCGAGGGCGCAGTCCAAAGATCCGTCCCCTACGGGGAATTTTTTCGGAACGCGCCCTGTCTGAACCCGGACAGGAGACGGATCAAAGGGGTGGTGTGCGGCGTGCGCGTGGAGGAGATCAAGGAGCCGCTGATGCAGGAGATCCGTTACCTCGACAAGCTGGTCGACGAGCTCGCAAAGGGAAAAGCGATGGAGAAGATCCTGCGCAGGGGTCTATGATCTGCGCGCCTTGACGATGAAGGAGGGATTCAGCAGACGCGCTCTGTGGGCAGAGTAGAAACGCCTTTCCCGTCTCCCACTTGCTGATCGCCTGTACGGTCACGCCCATTGATGCGGCGAGATCCTCCTGGCTGACCTACCGTCTGATGCGCAGTGAGCGGATGTTTTGTCCCACATAAATTGTCATAGTGATTTCCTCCTTCTATAGAATCTATATGTTTTACAGTTCCTATGATATAGGAAAATACAAGACGGCACAAGCGAAGGATTTTTGATAAAGGTAAACCAACAGTTGAGAGCGGCAGAGATAACGGGGATAACAGTTCAGTTGAGATGCATCAAGCCACGGTACGTGGCTTTGACATCTGCGAAGCGGTTTTTGCATGGCTTGATGCTTGTGACAGGAAACCGAAAGCTGAACTGTTACTATAAATATGAAGAGTTTATGCAGTTTCATTGACAAGAGCTCCCATAATGCAGTATACTTCTCATACATGGGAGAGGTGAGCGATGGGGGGACAAAGAGAGACCGGCTGGCGCGGATACTGGGTCACGCTGGCGATCATGGCGATCAATATCGCCGCATATATTTTGTGTACACAAACAGGTGAAGTGGTGTATAATATGGGTAGCATGAACGCGGAGAGGATCTTGGTGGACAAACAGTATTATCGGTTTGTGACGGCGATGTTTCTGCATGCGGATATCGAGCATATCGTCAGCAATATGATCTATCTGGTTGGACTGGGACAGATGATCGAGCAGATGATCGGTCATGTCCGGTTCGCGGTGCTGTATCTGCTGTCAGGGTTTGGCGCGTGCATTTTCTCGATTATGTACGCTGTACAGACAGGGGATATCTACGACGCAGTCGGTGCCAGCGGCGCGGTATTCGGGCTGATCGGCGCGCTTTTCATCCTGCTTGTCATCCGCGATATGAGGCGCAGGTCATACAGGCGCTCCAGCGACGCAGGCGGTATGCCGGAGCGGATGGATATACTTGACGCAAACGGCAGGGGGATGCCGGATGGATATGAGAACGTCTCCGTCGGCAAGATGGTGTTTGTGGTAGTCTATATGATCTACTCCGGCACCAGGGCGGAGCGCATCGACAACGCGGCGCATGTGGGAGGACTCATGTGCGGGCTGCTGCTCATGGCAGTCCTGAATCTGATAAAAACTAGGAGGATATAAAGGGTGAAGATTAACATTTATTATGGAGGTAGGGGGCTCATCGGAGATCCCACCTTATATGTGTTAAATAAGATACAGGAGGTGCTGCGCGAGCTGAATGTCAGTGTCGAGCGCTACGATCTCTATGAGTTTAAGAACAATATCGTGACACTTCCGCAGACACTGAAGGACACAGATGGGATCATTCTCGCGACTACGGTGGAGTGGTATAGTATCGGCGGATATATGCAGCAGTTCCTTGACTCCTGCTGGCTGTACGGGGACAAAGAAAAAATCTCAAACATTTACATGTGCCCCGTTGTCATGGCGACGACCTACGGAGAGCACGATGCGGTCAAGACGCTCACCGAGGCGTGGGAGATCCTCGGAGGACGCCCCATCACAGGGATCTGCGGTTATATAGCGGAAGTCTCGGAGCTAGAGCAGGATGCGGGCTATGACCGTGTGATCGAGAAGCGCACGGAAGACATGTATCGTTCGATCAACCAGAAAGTGCCGATCTTCCCGAACAGCAACCAGGCAGTCAAGCAGAAGATCACGTTCACGCAGAGTCTCAACCTGACACCGCAGGAGGCAGAGCAGCTCTCAGAGCTTGCCAGCGATGATCTGTATGTGCAGAAGCAAAAGGAGGATATCCAGGAGCTTGCCAGCATGTTCAAGGATCTGATGAATGTGAAGGAGCCGGACAGTACGATGTTCCTAGAAGACTTTAAGACACACTTTTATCCGCAGCCAGGATTCCGCGCAGTCTATAAATTCATGATCGCCGGCGCACAGCTGCCGCTGATCGTCAAGGTAAACCACACAGAGATGGAGTGCTATTACGGGGATACGGACAAATCCGATGTGGAGATGCAGGTTTCCACAGACATTATGGACGAGATCATAGCGGGACGGATGACCTTTCAAAAGGCGTTCATGTCCGGGGATATGAAAATGAAGGGGGACTTCAAGGTGCTGCGTACCCTGGATCTTTTGTTTGTGTTTAAGAACAGTTAACACGGATTGTCAGCAAATGCCTATCAATAGATAAAATGGAGGAAATGTTAATATGAAGGATGAGAATTGCATATTTTGCAGGATCGCAAGTGGAGAGATACCATCGAGGACATTGTATGAGGACAGTGATTTTCGTGTGATACTGGACCTGGAGCCTGTCACAAAAGGACATGCGCTGATCCTGCCAAAGGAACACTATAAGAATCTGTATGAGATCGATGACAGCACAGCGGCAAAAGTGCTCCCGCTCGCAAAGAAGATGGCGGTGATGATGACGGAAAAGCTTGGCTGTGACGGCTTTAATGTGATCCAGAACAACAATGAGGTCGCGGGTCAGACAGTGTTTCATTTTCACATGCACCTGATCCCGCGCTACGACGATGATAACCAGTCGCTTGTCATGCCGCCCTGCGGTATGACAGCAGAGCAGCTCGACGCGGTAAAGGACGAAATCGCAGGGTGACGGGCAGCGTATCTGCGATGCTTGTCGATCGACATGAAGTGTACGGCAGAGAAGCGTATCGTATATAGACAGGAGATTCTGCAAGGGAAACAGGATCGGAAGAAAACCAAAAATAAGCCTGAGTTTTGATACTCCGGCTTATTTTTTTGATGTCCTTTATCTGATTTATTGTTGGTCATTAGGCGAGAAGGTTTCCACGGATGTAGAATCGGTTCTGCTGATCACAGCGTTGTCAGCATCGTTGATATAGATCACAGTTGTCACGGCCTGTTCGGGGGGAACGCCGTTGTAGATCTGATATCTGTTTCCGATCGTATAGAAGGACATCACAAGCATTGATTCATACATACATATCTGACCGTCCGACAATGAGATGGTAAAACTTGTATAATCAGCATCATGCGTTATCGCTGTTATATTGGGATAAAGATCATCATTGTCAAGAATATCCTGGATGCTCTCGGATATAGTGACAGTAATCTGATGTAGTATGCTATCGATCTCGCTGCCTGTCAGCGAGTAGGTGACAGTCCCGTCCCCGTTGTCCACGCCGGTACTGTCTGTGATCTGACCGGTCTCGTTTCCTATTAATATAGAAGGGACCGTGATGTCGGCATCGGAATGACTCGTGCTCTGTTTTTCTGATGGATCGACAGATACTTCTGCTGCCACCGGCACCTGCGGTGCCGATGAACAGGCAGAACAGAAAAGAAGACATAATGAAACCGCCATAAAAGATTCTTTGATTTTGATCGCTTTTTTTATCTCATGATTTTTCATATACCCATAGTAGCATACAATGTCAAAAATGTCTACTGTAAATTTTTATTATAACATAAAAAATCAGATAAAAGAGAAAAATAGTAAAGATATATATTAAAAGAAAAGCACCAGACAATACTTTGCTATTCTAATCTCGAGGTGAAAAAATTATGAATTATGTTGTTCGCATACGCAATCTTCGTGAGGATAATGACTTAACACAGCAGGAGGTCGCGACGGTGTTAGGGACTTCTCAGACAATGTATGCAAGGTATGAGCGCGGCGCAAATGAACTCCCAATCAGACATTTGATCGTGCTCGCAAAGTACTATGACGTCAGCACAGACTATCTTTTGGGACTGACAAATAAAAAATCAAAGTTTCCTCGAGAAAAATAATTTGAAAAAACATTGACATGCTTCCATGTTTATTTTATACTGAATCTTAGTAAATATCTTTACTAAGATACTGGAACTTTTTTATTTGAGTAAGGACGTATCCTGCTTATGACATGACGGAAGTTTATTATGGAGAAGACGAACAGAAAGAAAAAAAGAAAGAGAAAAAGAAGCGGATTAGAAAAAGTAGTCATGTGTCTCCTGTCAACCGTGCTGATCATCGTGCTTGTGCTGGGGCTTGCCGGGACGATCCTGTACAAATCAGGTGAGATCGCGCTGAAGGCTTCGGCAAATGCAGCAGAACCCCAAATGGTCATCGACCTTGAGGAGATCATTAAGATCAGGGAGGAGATAGAATACAATGCCGGTGTGGCGTGGCAGGACGACTGGGTAGTCTATGACGGGAAAGTGTATGAGTACCGCGATGACATGCTCAATTTTCTGCTGTTGGGAATCGATCATGACGGCAGTCTGTCAACGGAGACGAAGCTGTCTGACTGGAATGCAGGTCAGGCAGATACGATCTTTTTGGTTTCACTCAACCAGACAGACAAGGAGATCAGCGTGATCGGGATCCCGAGAAATGCCATGGTGGATGTGGAGATTTATAACAGTGAGAGTGAACGTGTGGAGACGATCTTCAACCAGATCTGTCTCCAATATGGTTATGCGGGCGGCGGAGCGCTGGGGCTGCAGAAAATGAAAGAAAGCGTGTCGGAACTCATGTGCGGACTGCCCATTCATGGGGCATGCGCGGTGAGTTTCAATGCCATATCACTGATCACAGACCGACTGGGCGGCATAGAGGTGGTAGTGCCGGATGACATGACACAGTACGATAAAGCTTTTGCACAGGGGAGTACACAGATACTCACGGGAAAAAACGTGATCGATTACCTGCGGTACAGGGAGTACAAGACGCTTGGAAGCCCGACGACAAGACTGGTGAGGCAGAAGGAGTTTATGCGCGTGGCGATGGGGCGTGTGATGCAGGAGATCAAGAACAATCCGGTGTTTGTAACAGATATCTACAAGTCGGTCAAGGCGTACATGAACACAGATATATCAGTGGACGAGGCGGTGTATATCGCCTCAAAGGCGCTTGACTGCACACTGGCAGAACAATCATTCTATCAGCTCTCCGGAGAGGATAGGGCAGAGTATTTTGTCAGGGAAAATGGGGTAGAGGATTTCTATAATGATTATTATATCGACAAAGAAGCGCTGCAGAAGATCATGTTTGAAGTATATTATCGAGAAGTCAAGGTGTCGGATCTATAAGATATAACAAAGATATATAAAGAAATTTATATATAAAGAAAAATCAAGGAGGAAAAGGAAATGAAGAAAAAGTTGATAGCAGTTGGCCTGTCATTGGTACTCACACTGTCTATGTCCCTTACGGCGATGGCGGCGAGCAGCAGCACATCAAACAACAGCGGCAATCAGGAGGAGACGTCATCGTCGCCGTCCGCACCCGCGACAGCAACGCCGTCCAATCCCAAGCCGGTGGCAACCGTAGTTGCGGAGAAGAAGGCGGGAGAGAATGTGCAGGCAGCAGCAGTACAGGTGACGATCATGTCATCAGATGGAACTGTATCAGCAGTCACACTCGACAAAGTGGTGAGCAATGCACAGACTACACTGGCTTCTGCGACAACGACATCGCCGGCACAGGCAGTGGCAGCGGTACAGGCGATGATGACGACAGCGCCCACACCGTTCTTTGCGCAGACTGTTGAGGCGCTTGCATCGATGAAAGGGTCGTCAGTAGTGGTAAATGACTGTGGTACTGTTAAGACAGCAGCGATCGCAGTGGATGCTCTTGGAAACAATATCGCATCCGCAGGTGTGATCAAAAACGTGAAAAGCGGTGCACTGATCATGCTCATGAGCGTCAATGCAGACGGTACGATCGAGTATGTGGAAGGTGTTGTAGATCCCGTGACAGGTGCAGTGATCGGAGCCTTTAAGGGAAAACCGTCTGTGATCACGGTGTTGGTACTTGCATGATCAGATGTTGTTATCTGGTTTATAGGAAAGCTGCATGTATGTGCGTGCGGCTTTTCTGATGCACAGGGCAGCAAGAATACCGGGCGCAGTGCACGGTTGAGCGGGACCGCTGTGGAGGGATTAGGATGGGATCTGGTTTCATAAAAAGGGATGTCATTAGCGGCGTCTGTCTGCTGCTGTGCATGATATACATGGTATTACCGCTGCGCGTGCAGGCGTCAGAGGAGAATAACATACCACAGTCTTCCTCCGCGAAGGTATACAACAGTATGTCGGACAGCAGTGATATCCTTGCAAATCTGATCGTTGGGAATGTATTTGAAGTGCTCGGCACGGAAAATGACAGTGACGGTGGTATGTGGTATAGGATAAGGACAGATTTCGGGGTGGAGGGATATGTGAAGGCGCAGGAGCTTGACAGGATGATCACGGATTCGAGGGCGATGCTGTCTGTGGATATAGGCAGTACGGATGACATCACGGCGGGAGAGCAGGCGGCAGAAGATCCGGCGCCGGAGACAGATAAAGATAATGCTGGAGAACCGGATCCGCAGCATTCCAGCCAGGAGGAGCTGCCCGGCAAAGATGTTTCTGACACGGGCGATGACACGGGTGATCAATTGGCACCGGAAACGGCATCAATAAACAACAGCGACGATATCGAGCAGGAGCTTGGCGGGGAGATGGTGCCGGAAGATGACAGTATGCTCCGGAATCAGATACCGGACAGCGATACAGCGGCTGATGTCATAGCGGGGGCTGGATTTGGTAAGATGGAAGATAGCCTGGCATCGGAGGATGCAGTGTCAGACAGTGATGGATTTACAGTAGTTGAGAGAACAGAGGGATCAGGGATGTACAGACATGGCAGGATCGACGTCGTGCTTATCATGATCATAGCAGGAGGAATTTTATGCATAGTGGCGATAGCAGTCCTGACGAGGAAAATGTGGACCAGCATAAAGACGGGAACGTAAAAAGGCGGCAAAAAAAGCAGAATGATGCAAGAATATACTTGCATATGGAGGACAATGACAACGAGGAACCCCAGATCGACCTCATGAATATAGCGGATCATATGAACAGGAAGAAGAGATTATACCGATATATCATGGCGATCGCAGTGTGCGCAGGAGTGCTTCTGGGACTGACCGCCATAGGGGCGGATTATATTGTGGGGCAGAGCAGTTACGCACGTGCGGTGATCAGCTTCCAATATGAAGGGATAGAGGACGGTGTAGACCCAAACGGGGCAGCTTTTGATATCAACAAACTCAAGTCCCCCAAAGTGATCGAAGATGCGCTCATGTCTCTGGGGAGTTCGGAATATGATGCGGAGAAAATACGCGAAAGCATTGAGATAGAAGGTGTGATACCCAAGGACGCTGTAGAGCGGATCACAGTCATCAAGGAAATGTCACTTGAGAATGTGTCCAATTATGAGAAGATACTAGACGTATCGTACTTCCCTTCTCAGTACATCGTGTATCTTCGCAAAAGCTCGGGAATGTCGGGAAGCGATACGGTACAGATCTTAAACAGCATCCTTGAGAGCTACAGGACTTATTTCATGGATATGTATGCAAATACGGAGGTGCTCACCGTCACAGGAAACCTGATCGACTACAAGGATTATGACTATGCAGAGGCGATGGACATGCTCGAGACACAGATGGAGATCATGCAGGAATATGTGAGTGAGCGCAGAGAGCAGGCGCCGGAATTTCGGTCATCGAACACAGGTCTGTCATTTGGCGATATCTCCATGGCGCTGGCCACTGTTTCAGAGATCGATATTGCAAATCTCGACTCCTACATAGAGAGCCATACACTCACCAAGGATGTACAGCGGCAGCGGGAGTATTATGAGTACAGGATCAAGAAATACAGCATGCAGATCGCGGAGAACCAGGTGGAGCTTTCCAATATACAGTCCGTGATCGACAAATATCAAAAGGATCCGTTGGTGATCGTAAGCTCCCAGGAGACCACGCAGGAGATCGGACAGACAAATGAGTATTATGACCAGCTCCTGCAGCAGAGACTGGACATATCGGCAGAAATCGCATCGCTCAACACGAAACTGAATGAGACCTATGTACTGCTGAATGCAGTCAGCGGGACAATAGGAAAAAATACGCAGGAGGAATATGACTACGTAGATCGAAAGCTGTCCTCGCTGATACAGACGATCGCGAAATGGGCGGACCTGACAGAGCAGACAGTGGAGGAGTACTACAAGACAACACTCTTCTCCAACGCGTACAAAATATCTGTGCCGGCACAGTACACGGCGGCAGGCGGAGTTGTTGCTTTTGCCAAAAAGATCATGATCCCTGTAGCAGCACTGCTGTTTGTGGTGACTGTCGTATGGTGTGCAGACGGATTCTTCTGTGAACTTGGAAAGATGAGGGAAGATAAACAAAAGAATGAAAAGTAGTGTATTTCTAAACTTTATAAAAGCACTGATTCCTTTTTGGAATGTGATCATATTCTGTTATGTCTGGGTGCTTTATTATAATGAGCATACCTTTTCATCTTTTTGGATACAGGGGCTTGCAGTTTCCGTAGTGCTTTATGCCCTTGTATATTATGCCTTTGGAAAATTGTACCACGCTTTCAGGATCCACAGCAGCAGGATCAGTGAGCTTATGCTCTCGCAGTTTCTGGCAGTCGGCATGTCTGACCTGATCCTGTATCTGATGTGTTACCTGATGCATATGCGCTTGGCAGGAGTCCTCCCGGGACTGATGGCGGCAGTTGTACAGCTGATCGGCACGCTGATCCTTCTCGTGTTCAACAAGTTCTGCTTCGCAAAGTACACACCCGCGCAGAGGACAGTCATAATCTATGGTGCCAAGCAGGCACACAGAGAGGGCAATATCGAGACAACAGTGGGCGAACTGGAACGGAAGCTCCGCGCAAAGCATTCAGGTCTGTTTGACATTCAGGCAGTCTATCCTGACACCAGCAGGAGAAGTGAACTGATCCGTAAAATCCAGGATTTTGACACCGTGATACTGTGTCACGTGTCACAGAAACTTCGATCGGAGCTGCTGGCTGCCTGTGCCAGAGATGGCAAAAATGTCTGTATCACGCCCAAGCTCGAGGATATCATACTGACAAACTATGAGTACCGATATCTGATCGACACCCCGCTTCTCGTGTCGGGATCAAGGCATGGGGATTATCGCAGCAAGCGGCTCCTCGACATCGGTATCTCGCTGCTGATGCTGGTACTCTTTTTGCCGTTCATGCTGCTGACAGCCATCTGCATCAAGCTTGAGGACGGCGGTCCCGTTTTTTACAGACAGCGCCGTGTGACAAAAAACGGAAGGGAATTTGACATTCTGAAATTCCGCAGCATGATCGTGGATGCCGAGAAACTCGGGTGCAGACCCGCCGAGTCCCGCGACAGCCGCATCACGAGGACGGGCAGGGTGATACGTGCCATGCGCTTAGACGAGACGCCGCAGCTTCTGAATATCCTAAAAGGCGATATGTCCGTCGTAGGTCCAAGACCCGAGCGCGTGGAGCACGTCAGAAAATACACGGAGAAGCTGCCGGAGTTTGCGTACCGGCTGCGCGTGCGCGGCGGACTGACAGGGTATGCGCAGATCTATGGGAAGTACAATACAAGTGCGGAGGACAAGCTCAAGCTGGATCTGATGTACATTGAAAAGCAGTCTCTGCTGCTTGATCTTCAGATGATCCTGCTCACCATGAAAGTGATGTTTCTGCCGGAGAGTACAGAAGGGTTTTAGGGAAAAATGAATATAGTGATCGTTAATTCTTCAGATACTTTTGAGTACAGGGCAGATATGGTATATGCGTATTTCAGTAAACGGAATCATACCGTGACAGTCCTGTCATCTGATTTTATGCATATTGAGAAAAAACGCAGGCAGTGTACTAAAAAGGACTACATTTATCTCAGGACGATCCCGTACAAAAAAAATATATCGCTCAAAAGGCTATACTCTCATTATCGCTTTTCCAGGAAGTGTATCCGATGGCTCCAAAAGAAGCAGTTTGATCTGCTCTATATTGTAATACCGCCAAACTGCCAGTCTGCAATAGCAAAGAAATACGCAAAATGCAATGAGGTAAAGATCGTCATGGATATCATCGACATGTGGCCCGAAAGTTTTCCGTCTAAAAACACGGATCATTTTCCCTTTCGGCAGTGGGGGAAGCTGAGAGACCGCAATCTCAAATATGCTGATTATATCATTACCGAATGCGACCTTTATCAGGAAAAATTAAAAAAGTTTTTGTCCGGCATAAAAGTTCAGACGATATATTGGTCGCATCAGGACAACGCGCTCCCCGGGAAAGCTGCAGTCGCAACGCCTATGACAGCAGATGAGATCCATCTCTGTTACCTGGGCTCGATCAATCATATCATTGATATCTCTAAAATAGGTGAGATTATCAGCAGCATCGCCAATGAGAAAAAAGTAGTGTTGAAGATCATCGGCGGCGGAGAGAGAAAGGAACTGCTGATATCCGCAGCCGAAGAAAATGGCGCGACAGTGCATGATTATGGGAAAGTGTACGATCATAAAACCAAAAAAGAGATCATGGATACATGTCATTATGGATTGAACATCATGAAGGACACGATCTGTGTCGGGCTCAGCATGAAAAGTGTAGATTATCTGGAAAATGGTCTGCCAGTGATCAACAACCTGCCTGGTGACATGGCGCAGATTGTGTACAAAGAAAGATGCGGCGTCAATATAAGTGATAGTGACTGGCTGGATCAGGTGCTCGTAAAATCCGTGAATAGTGACATCAGGGTAAATGCACTGGAATGTTACAGAAAGTATTTTTCAAAAGATATGTTTGAAACGCAGTTAAAGAAGGTAGTAGATGAAGTGATAGCAGATTCGCAGAGATGGTGAAAGTGCTGATGGAACAGATTAAAATAGCAGCAGGGATAGTGACATACAATTCCGATACAGAGCGGTTAGAAGAGAATATAAAGTCGATCATAAACCAGGTTGAAACGGTGATAATATCAGATAACGCATCATCCAATATCGGTGAACTGGAGGCTCTGGCAGATCGATATCACATAAAACTGATAAGAAATAATAGTAATCGCGGGATTGCATGCGGACTCAATCAATGTATAGAGTGCGCACGACAAGAGGGATATGATTGGATCATCACACTTGACCAGGATTCAATCTGCCCTGCAAATATCATTGTAGCGTCTATGAAACATTTAGTCATAAAAGAGGTTGCAATGGTCGTCCCCCTGATCAGGGAAAGCAATTCAGGAGAAGTGTGCCTTCTGGGGGAAGATATCAATGGAAAGGAATGGCAGGAAGTCAGAAAGTGTATAACATCCGCGGCAGTTACAAATATTCATGCGTGGGAAAAGGTAAGAGGGTTTGATGAGTATTTGTTTATAGATTACGTAGATTATGATTTTGCCATGAAAGTAAGACTGAACCATTACAAGATCATCAGGATGAACAATGTCATATTGGATCATCAGATCGGTGATTCGAAATTAAAGACAATATTTCACTATAAGATACGCGTAGCAAATCATCCTGCTTTTCGCAAGTATTACATAGCTAGAAATATGATCATATATATGAAACGATACGGCAGATATCTAGATCTTGCACAGGAAACATTAAGAATGATAAAAGTCTTCTTGCTGATCATATTGTATGAAAATAACAAGACAAGCAAACTGAGAGCGTATGTTTGCGGGGTGCGCGATGGGATCGCATACAGGAACCATGGATCATAAAATTTGCGGCGGTGAAAGCTCCGGGAGTAGGGAATAGTAGAGATGGACAACAAAAAAATCAGCGTATTGATCATTATTTCCAGAACGGAAAAATGCGGACCGAATATGATATTGCTGCCTGTCGTTAAAGAAATGAGAGCGCAGCGATTTGATGTTCACATGTTAATATTATTTCGGGAGAAGGCAGATAATGTGCTTCACGGTTTTGATCAGGTTGGAGCAGAGATAAAGAGGGCGGATATATCTTCCAATAAAAGAGTGGGCGCAATACGCCGGGAGATAAAAAGATGTCTGCGCCAGTGGGACCCGGATATTGTGTACAGCAGCGGATTGAGCGCAAATTATCACACGGCGAGAGTGATCAGGGACAGGCCTCTGTACTGTACACTGCACAACAATGCTTACGTGGATCTAAGATATGGGTTCAACCGGATCATGGCGGCACTAGGTGTTTATATGACAGATTATGCAGTCAGGCATACGGAGTATGTTATCTGCTGCTCGCAGGCGATAAGAAAGATCTATCAGAAAAGATTTCCGCGCAAAAAAATATTCTGCATACAGAACGGAACAGATACGACGAGATTTCAATGTTGGGATAGGACGGCAGAGGAAAAGAAAGACAGCATTGTATTCTTGGTCTCCGGCTCCCTGGATAACAGAAAAGATCCGCTGACGATCATCAAGGCATTTCAGAGGGCAGGGATCGCAGATCGGGTGACATTGATATTTGCCGGGACAGGAGAACTGCTGCAGCAATGCGAGGAGCTGGCAGGAGAAAGTTCCATAATATTTCTTGGATTTGTTGACAATATCGAGAAATATTATCAGATGGCAGATGTGTATGTATCGGCATCTTATTCCGAAGGTCTGCCGAACTCCGTCCTGGAAGCGGCGTCCTGCGGCTGCCGCATGATCTTATCAGACATACCACAGCACAGGGAGATATTTAAGGAACAGGATGACTGCGTGTCCTTTTTTGAGACAGGAAATGTTGAGCAGCTTTCCGGATTATTTCAGCAGAACATCAAATGCACAGGATATCAGGAAAGGAAAAAGATCAGCAGATATATCGATGAAAATTTTAGCAGTGATGTCATGGCAAAAAAATACTGTAAGTTTATGAGAGAGCACAGCAGCGGAGTATAAAATAGAATGGAGAGAGTACTGTTTTTGGTGGGAGGACTCGGCAACGGCGGGGCAGAGCGTGTCGCGCTGACGCTGGCGGACGGCCTTTGGGATAAAGGGTATTTGGTGGATGTTTTTTATTTCAGGGAAGACAAAAAAATATATGGTTCAAAATGCCCGGTAAAGCTGATCAAAAAAGGCGGTCCGATCAGTACAGTGATATATCTGCGAAAGTGTATAAAGCAGATCAGCCCTGATATTGTGATAGCGTTTGAATACCATACAGCTGTAAAGTGTGTGCTGTCGTCATGTTTTCAAAAGCGCACCTACAAGCTGATCGCCTCCGAGAGAAATGATCCCGGCAGTTTAAAAGAAAATAAGTTGTTCATGTGGGATATCCTGAGGAGGTATGCATATGGCAAATGTAACTGTGTCGTATTCCAGACACAGGATGCAAAAGCATACTTTCCGGCAAAGATCCAAAAACATTCTGCAGTGATATTAAATCCTGTCTCCGGTCAGGTCCCCCAATGGCGCATAGGCAAAAGTGAGTCTTCTGTGATCGCGTTCTGCCGTCTTGAGCGGCAGAAAAACATTCCGTTATTGTTGGACGCATTTCAACAGGTTTTGAAGGATTTTCCGCAATACAGGCTGCACATTTACGGGAATGGATCTATGGAAGAGGATATCAGGCGTGATATCGCAAAAAGAGGGATGCAGCAAAGTGTGGATCTGCTGCCATTTGACAAGGATATCCACAATATAGCAGTAAGGAGCCGGCTATATGTATCATCGTCAGACTATGAGGGCATGTCCAATTCCATGTTGGAGGCAATGGCGATGGGAATGCCCGTTGTCTGCACGGATTGTCCAATCGGCGGTGCGAGGATGGTCATTGAGGATCATGAGAATGGGATCTTGGTTCCTGTCAAAAACAGCGGATGTCTGGCTCAGGCAATGCGGGAGATCATTTCAGACGATGTGCTGGCAGTCAAATTAGGGAAAAATGCCGGAAAGATCAGGCAGGATCTATCATTGGAGATCATCCTGCAGAAGTGGATCGCGTTATTGTAGAGGAGCAGGGAGAGAGGAAGCATGAGGTTCATACCCAGGTTTGACATGGCGAGTGTGGGATTGTTTCTCGCCATGGGTGGCTGCGCAGCGCTTCATGTCCGATATGCACACAAGAGCGGAAAACGTTATGTGTATATCGGATGGTTTCTGGTTTGGACTGTGCTTGCAGCCTTTAGATATGTCAACAATAATGGGATCGGCGGCGCGGATTCCATGAATTATATCCATTTCTTTGAAGGCTGTTTTGGTGAGGATATATGGACAAAAACAGACAAACATATGGAGGAATTGTTCCAGATCATAACAAAACTGATCCGTTCGTATACAGATAATTTCAGGATCTATTATCTGATCGTGTACGGAGCTATCGTCTGGTCATATATCACGTTCATAAATGAGTTTCACTCGGGGAGGTATAGCTGTATTCCACTGCTGCTGTCCGCCATTGTGTTTACAAAGTCTTATAACACCCTGCGCACATCGCTGGCAGCATCGTTCATACTGACAGGGGTCGTACTGTTATACAGAAAGAAAAAGATAAGGTCAGCGATTGTCATAGCTGCCTCTTTTTTCATACACAGAACAGCGATCGCCTATATCCTGTTCCTTCCTTTTTATTATCTGTTCAAAAGCAGAAAACTAAAGATGCACTATGGAGTGATCCTGGCTGCCTGTGCGTCCGGTTTGATCAAGGTAGTTAAAATGTGGCTTCTGACAGGAGGAGTGTGGCTGCTGGATCTGTTTGACACAGGAATGCTGCGGGTATATCTTATCGATCCGCCTTTTTCAAGGGCTGCCCTGCTGATACAGATGTCGTGTTTCATGGCACTTGGGGCAGTCCATAGGGACTTATATCAAGACTTGCAAAGAGCGGAGGACGGCAGATTCCATATGCTGTATATGCTGGTGTTCTATGATTTCATCATGACACCTGTATATACTTCCTGCGGCATATGGAGAGCGCCGGAGTATTTTTATCTGCCCCGGCTATTGATGTGGGGATATACGATCTCCATATATAGGCGAAAGTTTGCAAGGGAGTCAAAAGTATTCGTCACGCTGCTGTTCGCCGCTGTATTTGCCGCACTGTTTATATACAATATTTCCATAAGCAAGGATATGCTGATGCCATATATATTTGCGCCGATGGTGCAGTCCTGAATGGAAGGATCTGCGCATGGCTGCGATAGATATGCTGCAGGAGGTTGATTATACATATCGTATAATAACAAAAAGTGGTTTTGATGAAGGGAGGTCTTGGCGGTGAACAAAATGATCAACAAGATATCATCATGCATCAAAGATCCGCATAGGATATTTGGCGCATTGGCAAGAAGGGGATTTTTCAACTGGATGGGAGACGAGCAGTATCTGAGGTGGATGTACAGATCTGTTTTTGGGAAGGAACCTGATCTGGAGAATCCCAGAACCTTTAATGAGAAGATACAGTGGCTTAAGCTGCATGACAGAAGACCGGAATACACCGCGATGGTCGACAAGTACGAAGTGAAAAAGTATGTTGCTGACAAAATAGGGGAGCAATATATCATACCGACATACGGCGTATGGGATCATTTTGACGAGATTGACTTTGACACACTGCCCGATCAGTTCGTGCTGAAATGCACCCACGATTCAGGCGGTGTCGTGATCTGCCGTGACAAGGCGGCGTTTGATCAAAAAGCCGCGCGGAGGAAAATATCCAAAAGTCTCAAAAAAAATTATTATTACTGGGGAAGAGAGTGGCCTTATAAAAATGTAAAACCGCGCATCATAGCAGAACAGTATATGGAATCAGGCGGCAAGGCTGTGCCGGAGGACTATAAGGTGTACTGCTTTCATGGGAAACCCAAATATATCGTAGTTTTTCATAATCGTTTTGACAGTTCGAAGGAGCTGAGCGAGACAGTGTATGATACGGACTGGATACCGCAGGGAATTTCACTCGACGATCATTTTAAGGTCAGTAATGACATAGAACCAAAGCCAGCGTGCCTGCCTGTCATGCTTGCCTTTGCAGAGAGACTGAGTGAGGGAATGGCACAGAGCCGGATTGATTTTTATATCGTCGATGACCTGCTTAAGTTTGGTGAGATCACGCTCTACACTGCAAGCGGCATGCAGCCAATGATACCGGAAACTTTGGATGAGGTGCTGGGACGTGAAATTCGGATAGATGCGGGGGGGGGTATAAACTGAGCGGTGGAAAGTTTCTAGTGTGGTCTGTATGCAATGACTATGAAGGGATAGAAGACTATAAAATATTTAACTGCCATGGAAAACCGAAACTGATCGATGTTCATTATGATCGGGCTGTCGCACATAAACGCAATCTGTACACAGTGGACTGGAAGTACATAGATGCCGAGATCGAGTACCCTGCAAGCAGGGAACATTGCTTTAAAAAACCGCAGGTATTAGACGAAATGCTTTATTTGGCAGAAGAGCTGTCAAGAGGGATTCCTTATGTGCGGACTGATTTTTATATATGGGAGGGCAGAGTGTACTTCGGAGAACTGACGTTTTATTCGGATAGTGGTCTTGCGAGGATCGAACCAGAAGAGTTTGCGATAGAGATGGGGAATTGGATCGAGTTGCCGTTACCGTGGAAACAGAAATAGGGGGCGCTATGGAAAGAGAGCTGGTTTCAATCATTATTCCTGCCTACAACGTATCAGCGTATATATCACGGGGAATCAAGTCCTGTATTGATCAGACATATAAGAAAATAGAGATCATTATTGTGGACGATGGCAGTACGGACTGCACGTGGGATATCATCTGCGGCTGGCAGGAGTCAGACAGCAGGATCAAAGCTTTCCGCCAGGAAAACTGCGGGGTATCAGTGAGCAGAAATGTCGGGCTAAAACATTCGGGGGGGGGGGTATATTCTCTTCCTGGACGGAGATGACTGGCTGGAACAGGACGCGGTAGCGTATCTGGTTAAGATGATCGGGGGAAGGGAGGATGTCATAGCAGTGTGCGGTCACTATAATGTTCGGTCCGAGAAGGGCATACTGAGGAGACATCATCAGAAAGCGCAGCAGGCACCGGGTTTTGTGCCGGCTGAGCAAGTACTGCAGTCTTTATTAGAAGGATCGTATAGTTTAACAAGCGCCTGCTATAAGTTATATCCTGTACATATCATCAGGGAACTGCGTTTTGATCCCGACATATATAATATGGAAGACGGGCTTTTTTGTTTTCAGGCAGTCGGTCAGTCTGAAGGGATCATATATAGTACAGAACCGAAATGGAATATACTATTCCGGGAGGGAAGCTTTACTCGGTCGGGGTATAATGCGAAATATCTTACCGCGATAACGGCGATCGAAAGAATGATGGATCATAACAAAACATCAACTGTCTGGCCGATACTTGTGAGTGCATTTTTTCTGCGGGCGCTGCAACTGCTCAATGATGCGCTGCTCGACCCTGACAAGAATATAGAAGACATTCTGTTTTTAAGAGAAAAGATAGCGTCATATGCTGACTCCGGAGTGTTTTATGTCAAAAAATTCACGACGCTGCTAAATGCTATTTTGATCCTTCGCCTGCCGGTAAGTATAGCCGCAGGATACAGAAAAGCGGTGGTGGCAATAAGAAACACAAGGAGGAGAAAGCGATGAAAGAGGAGCGGAAACGATCGATCTTTAAAAATAAACACTGGGAATACGGAGGGAACATCAGGGTGTCAGTAGCGACAGCAGTCTACAATATGGCAGATGTAATGCCGCGCGCCGTGGAATCTGTGGAAAGACAGTCGTACCGTGATATTGAATATATTATTGTAGATGATGGCAGCACGGACGGGATCGACCAGGTCGTGTTCCCTTTTATGGAAAGGGCATCCATCCCGGTTATGTATATAAAGAAAGAAAACGGAGGAGTGCATACAGCGCGCAATGCGGCACACTGCCATATGCGGGGTGAATTTTGTATAGGAATAGATGCGGATGATGAGCTTGTAGCTGACGCGGTACAGACCTGTCTGAATATATGGGATGCGATTCCGGAAGCTGAGCGGTACAAATATAAAGGAGTGGTTGGCAGGACAGTGGATATTGAAGGAAATATGATAGGTGCAGCGTTTCCCGACTATATAAATGATCTTCCAACAGAGCAATTGAACAGCATAATATCAAAGATAAATGCTGAGTTTGAGAGTATGATCCTGGTCCGGGTTCTCAAGGATCATCCGATGCCGGAACCAGAAGGTGTCACGTTTGTGACAGAAAATATCAGGTGGGGCAGATTAAACAAAGTCTATCGATCGTACTATGTAAACGACATACTCCGCATTTATCATACGGAATCTGACAATTCTATTACCAGAAGCAGAAAAAGGACTGTACAGAATGTCATTAACAATCGATGGAATGACGCTTTCTTTCTCAATCACTGGGACCTTTATCCATATAGCAGTATGGAGCGCATAAGGTTCCTTGCCCACTACAGTGTGATGGAGCAGATACTGCGGATGAAACACAGGGGACAATATCAGAAATGTCCATTGGCAAAACGCAATGACCGCCTGATATGCCACTTTTTTTACCTGCCGGCTGTTCTTGCAGCGATGCGGTACATTCACAAAAAGATGAAGCTCTGAAATAAAACAAAAGAGGCGGATGCATGATTATAAAACGCACAAAGAATGCAAAACGGAATATAAAGGTCGGCATTTTGAGGACTGTCATTGACACAGTACTCCCTTTTTTGTGCCGGACAGCTGTGATCTATGTCCTTGGGGCGGAATATCTGGGACTGAGCAGTATGTTCAACGCCCTTCTGCAAATGCTCAACCTTACAGAACTTGGCTTTGGAAGTGCGATCGTATATGCGATGTACAAACCGATCGCGGAAGATGACGACTCACAGATATGTGCGCTGTTGAATCTGTTCCGCAGGATATATAGGATAGTGGGGATCGTTATCCTGTGTATCGGCGTATGTTTGCTGCCGTTTATCCGATATTTTGTCAAAGGGGATACGCCGGCGCATATCAATATCCATTATGTATACCTGGTATATCTGATCAACACGACGCTCAGTTATTGGGCGCTTGCATACAAGTCGGTCATTCCCCTTGCATTTCAAAGAGGTGATCTCGTAAGTATCGGTTACGCGGTTTCGGATCTGTTTCAAATAGCGGTACAGGTTGCAGTATTGATCCTGACGAGAAATTATTACTATTTTATCATTGTGCTGCCGTTTGCAACACTGCTCCACAATCTGATCGTATCATTTGTGGTGGATCGATATTACCCGCAGTATCAATGTGAGGGCACAGTTTCCGCGGGGTGCATCGCGGAGATCAAAAAAAGGGTTTCCGGACTTCTGGTACAAAACATATGTTATACAACGAGAAATTCGATGGACAGCATCTGCATTTCGGCGTTTTTGGGACTGGCATTGACTGCCATGTACAATAACTATTTTTGTATCATCTATGCCTTGGGGAAATTCTGCGGAGTGATCGGTTCTGCGATCACGGCGGGAATTGGAAACAGTATAGCGATCGATGGAGTCGAGCATAATTACCGGATTTTGCAGAAGCTTGATTTTCTGTATATGTGGATCGCGGGATGGTCTGGAGTATGTTTATTGTGCCTGTTTCAGCCGTTTATGGAACTGTGGATGGGGCGGGAACTGCTGCTGCCGTTCGGCGTCGTTGTATGTTTTGTGTTGTATTATTATATTCTGAGAATGGGGGAGATGTGCAGTGTTTTTAATAATGCAGCAGGGCTATGGTGGGAAAACCGGATAAGGGCAATGACGGAGGCGGTCATAAATATTGTGCTGAATATGATCCTTGTGCATGTGTGGGGGATATACGGCATAATATGGGGAACACTGGTGCCATTGTTCTTTGTCAGTCAGATCTACGGGAGCAGCATAATTTTCAGATTCTATTTTCGAAACAAGAAATATAGACGTTATCTTCTCAGCCACTTAAAATATTTTCTGACTTTTGTGCTGGCGTGTGCGATCACGCTCACAGCGTGCAGCGCATTCAAGTCAGACAACATACGCGTGCTGATCGTGAGAAGTATACTCTGCATAATACTGCCCAATTTAGTGTTCTATATAATATACAGGCGAACAGATATTTACAGGGAGTCAATCCAATGGCTGTCTGACAAATTGAGGTCAAACAATGACCAGGATTAAGGAATTGTTCTGATACTGCAGATGGGCATTAGACAAGTGATCGTCATGAGGGGAGGAAATATGGAAGAACATGGCATAGAAAAGAGGCAGTCAGGGATCGAACTGTTAAAGATAATCGGTATGGTGCTGATCGTCATAGCGCATGTACAAGGGAGCGTCATAGCTGCCGGGCGCAATTGGGACTGCGTACAAAGTATGAACACAGCAACAGAGAACTGGCAGTATGTGATCTTGATGATGTTTGGATATTTTGGATGTCTGGGAAATAATATTTTCCTGATCAGCTCAGCCTGGTTCCTGTGTGGCAGCGGCAGAAAAAGAAGCAATAAAAAAATGTTGAATATGGTGTTGGATGTCTGGATCATTTCAGTGATGTATCTGTTGCTGTTTGTTGTACTTGGTGAAAAGATTACGATAAAGGACGCAATTAAATCCTTTTTTCCAACAATCTTAAACAATAACTGGTACATTACCGGATATTTACTGTTGTATGCTGTTTTTCCCTATTTGAACCGGATGATCGAGAGAATGACACAAAGAGAACTCCTCACGTTCAATATTGCAGGTTTTTGCCTGTACTATGGTATTTCTTTTGTCAAGCGCTCGTTTTTTGTGAATGAGTTAATATTGTTTATCGTGATGTATTTCTTCATTGCCTATATCAAAACATACATGAATACATTTTTTGCAGGAAAAAAGGTAAATTATACATTATTGTTACTGGGGGGGGGTATGACGGCAGGAATTACGTTACTGACAAATTTTGTGGGTTTAAAGATTGAATATATAGGAACACATATCGGCTATTGGGTGAGCATGAGCAATCCGTTCCTTCTGATGATCGCGGTGGCACTGTTTCAGATATTCCGTCAGAAAACATTTGTCAATACTGCGGTCAACATTGTGTCGGGCTTAAGCCTATACGTGTATATAATCCATGAGAACCTCCTGATGCGGACGATACTCAGACCGCGGGTATTTTATTATATTTATACGCGTGCGGGATATCAGTATATCGTATTGTGGGTGTTGGGATTTGCGGCATTGCTGTTCATCGGAAGTGCCATGGCGGCTTTTGTGTTTAAGTGCACGGTTCACAGATTATCGGAGAGGATAACGCAGAAGATTTATGGGAAGATCGTGCCCGTATATGACAGATGGATCCGTCTGGCGATGAAGATAAATTGACCCAAAGAAAGATGATCATCCTAAAAAGGGATGATAGACGGCAGAGAAAAGAGTGCAGGAGACTGACAAGCCTCCGCACTTTTTTAGGTTGTCATTTTTCGCTTTTCTTTTTAATGGTGTCCTCGATCAGGGCGATAATGGTATCGGTGGAATCCTTGACCTTGCTGTTTTGCATCGCGTCAATGTAGGACTGCCTCGTAAAGTACAGCTCATGCACTTTTTCTGTCAGTGTCACGGACGTGAGGTAGTCTTCATCTGCGACCATCGAGAACCCCTGTGACTCAAAACTTTTTGCGTTCAGTATCTGATCACCGCGGCTTGCATGTGCGGGCAGCGGTATCAGGAGGTTGGGTTTGCGCAGGGTCAGCAGCTCGCAGATCGCGTTTGCGCCGGCGCGCGATATAACGATATCTGCCATGGCAAACAGATCTTTCAGATCATCTTTTACGAACTCAAACTGTTTGTAACCCTCTGTGTTGAGGAGGAGATTGTCAATCTTGTCCTTGCCGCATATATGCACGATCTGGAAATCTTCGAGCAGTTTTGGAAGCGCCTCGCGGACTAACTTGTTGACTTCGGCGGCGCCAAGACTGCCGCCGATGACCATGATCACAGGCTTGGCGGAGTTGAAGCCGCACATTGCCAACCCCTTGTCTTTACTGCCTTTTGTGAGTTCGGTTCTGATCGGGGAGCCGGTAAGTATCGCCTTCTCGGCAGGAAGGTTCTGCAGCGTCTCGGGGAAGTTGCAGCAGATCTTTTGGGCGACAGGAATGCACATGCTGTTGGCAAGTCCTGGTGTCATATCTGACTCGTGGATGATACAGGGGATTTTTAACATCGCCGCGGCGCGGACAACAGGAACACTCACAAAACCACCCTTGCTGAACACGATGTCGGGTTTGAGGGTTTTTAGAATTTTTTTGGCCTCGGCAAATCCCTTGAGTACACGGAAAGGATCGCTGAAATTTTTGATATCAAAATATCTTCTGAGTTTTCCGGTTGAGATCCCATAATACGGAATCCGATAATCCTCGATCAGTTTTTTTTCGATCCCGTCATAAGAGCCGATGTAATGGATGTCATAGCCCATACTCTTGAGCTTGGGAAAAAGGGCAATGTTTGGAGTCACATGGCCGGCAGAACCGCCGCCGGTAAAGACGATGCGTTTCATATCTTAAAGCCTCCGATTTCTTTTTCGTGATGAAAATCTATATGATAGTATATTCAAAATATGATTTTTTTCCAATTATATCAAAAACATACCATATTTTAACAGTTATTTTTCTTTGTACTGCTCTAATGCGCGCGCGAGCTGGTCGGGGCAGGAAGTAGTTTTCATCCCGCATTTGATTCCCTTGAGCTTTGTGATCGCTTCATCGACCTTCATTCCTGAAACCAGGGCAGAGATTCCTTTGAGATTGCCGTTGCATCCGCCTGTAAATGCAACTGATTTTATGATATCGTCCTCAACTTCAAAATCGATCAGCTGGGAACAGGTTCCGCTTGTCTTATACTGCATAGATTGCACCTTACCTTTCTTCAGTATTATGAGTGATTGTTATTGGTATATATAACTGTTACTATTTTACCAATCTAATGAAGTGAAGTCAACCAGCTTTTACCAATTATAGCGCATAACAGCAAACAAAAAGCAGTCATTACACGATCCGAAGCTGTGCAAAACATCAGAATGAAAGCCTGAAATCTCAGAAAACACACATAGAAATGCATATGCTCGTCTCTGTGGACATACATTAGTATAACCGGATTACTGTTCACACGTCTATAAAAGTAGTGAAAAACATGCACCAAAAGCTGTTGCTGTTTACGCCTTCATTACATATAATTGTGCCAGAGTCAGCTGGGGCGTGAACGGTAATATAACCGCGCGTGTGGAGGAGGCAGTGTATGCAGTTTTTTTATGTCGATTATATGAATAACGGAAAAAAGGAGCGCAATATCGGATTCCTGCGGGTGGAGAACGATGGTGTCAGCGTGGGGCTCAGGGGTGTGCCGCTGCAGTGCGGCGATCGGTGCAAGGTGTATGCTGTCAACAGCTTTGATGAGAAGATCCTTCTCGGGGAAATAGCCGTTAAGGCAGGTTACGGGATGGAGAAGATGAAGTGGAATGACAGGGTAGACTTTGCGCGATGTATGCGAGTCGAGATCCCTCTGTATGGAACGCGAAAGGGCGTGTGCGTGCTCAGAGATGCGTATCCGGCATCGGACAGCACGGCATCTGTACCGGAACAGAATGAGATCCGTGTGGCAAAGCACGCCGAACGGACAGAATGTGAAGAGCTCTGCGAGGAGATCTATGAGGACAAATGGCAGCAGCTGCGCAGACTGTACCCCGAGATCCATATATGCCCGGAGGCACAGAGCATTCTGATCCGGCCGCGGGACGTGGTGATACTGTCGGAAAAGTATCATGAGCTGGCGACAAATTCATTTGTCCTGCACGCGTACTACAATTACAGACAGCTGCTATTGTTCCGTTATATGCAAAATGACATCCAATATTATCTCGGCGTTCCGGGAGTGTATTATGAGAGGGAACAGCGCATAGCACAGATGTTTGGATTCGAGGGATTTGAGAACGGGGAGGCACGTATGCAGCAGGATGCGGATAATAAATTGTACAGGGGATGTTTTGGATATTATATGAAACATGTGGAAATTTAATGTGGGACATACTATTATTTTCACCTGAAATTTGTTATAATCGATTCAGATTAGCTGTTAACAGTTTTAGACCCTAAGGAACGCTATTTGTTAACAGTTCCTTGGGATCTGCGATTAAGGGAGAAGATACATGGTAGGATTACAAAGAACGGTCGAGAGCATAGCGTACTTCGACGAAAGGTTTCCCAGAAAAGAATTGAATCTGATCAGTGCCAACAGGGATCAGGCAGTGCCCTATCTAAGAGATGCGGTTGTGAAGGCGATAGTGGAGAAAGAGGATCTTGATGAAGACTACATGCTGCATTTATATGGGATGTTTCTGCTGGCACAGTTCCGGGACAGGGAATTTTTCCCCAGGATGATGGAACTGGCATGTCTGCCGGAGCGGACGCTGGACCATCTGCTCGGCGATGTGTTCACGGAGGATCTGGGGAACATTCTGTACAATATGTACAATGGGGACATAGATCTCATCAAGCGGACTGTCATGAACAAGGCAGTCAGCGACTTTGCGAGATCGCAGATGCTGAACGTGATGGGACAGCTGTATCGTGACCATACGATCAAACAGCAGGATATAGAGGAATTTGTGAGAGGGATCGTGCACAGCAAGGAGATCATAGGGGATTACATCTATTCAGCAGTTGTGAGATTTATCTACAACTGCCATTTGACGAACCTGCTTCCGGAGCTCAGGCTTCTGTACACAAACAAACTGGTGGACATACAAGCCGTTGGCGGATATGACAGATGTGTGGACAGTATGTTTTCTTATGAAAGGGAGAGGAAATTCTGCAAGTCGCCGATCGATGCGGTGAAGGACCTGCGGAGGCTGGAAGCGTTCGAATATATCTGCATGGACATCGATGAGGAAGATCACGTGCCGGTCGTTTCGCCTGTCAATATATTGGATGAACCTGGCGGTGGAGCCGGCAATGCAGAACAGCGCGGGGGTGTAAGGATCGACAGGAATGATCCATGTCCATGCGGGAGCGATAAGAACAGCTGTCTGGAAGGATTCGAAAGTGAGGAGAGCAGGCTGGATCAGGAAAAATATCTGCGAAGCTATCCAAAGACGGATACAAAGCGCATAGAGGGAAGGGTGTATCTTGAGGACCTGTACAGCAGTGAGAGCATTGCGCTTGATAAGCTGCTGTATGTAGGATTGAAATACCAGATCAAACCAAACGAGAGATGGGAGCCTGATCCGGGGGATGTAGAGAGAAAGAGAAGATACCTGATCAATGCATACCACAAATTCAAGGAACTTGCCGAGAGGGAAAATATAGAGAACTTTGCGGAATTTGACAACAGGTACGCGATACACTATATGTGCGAAGAGTGGTTTGAAGAACTGATCAAGATCCTCGAGAAGGGCGGCAGCGAGGACGTATTGAGGGATGTCTGCAATACCTATAAAAAGATGGGGACACAATAGATATGGCAAAAAAGATTTACGCTGTAAAAAAAGGTAAGAAAACAGGACTTTTTGATACGTGGGAAGCATGTAAAGCGGTTGTTGACGGCTGCTCGGGGGCAGAGTACAAAAGTTTTCTCTCCGAGGAGGAAGCAAAGGCGTATCTGACCGGGACAGTGCAGAGCGGTACCGGTAACAGAGAAGACCAGGTCGTGGCGTATGTCGATGGCAGTTTTAACAAGGAGCTTGGAAAGTATGCGTTTGGCTGTGTCCTGATCAAGCCGGACGGCGGGATCATAAGGGAGTCTGGCAACGGGGACGACCCGGCGTCACTGGAACTGCGCAATGTCACAGGGGAGATGCTGGGAGCCATGTACGCGGTTAAGTGGAGTGAAGTGAACGGTTATCCCGCAGTAAAGATATGCTATGACTACATGGGGATTGAGATGTGGGCGACAGGCGGCTGGAAGGCAAACAAGGATCTGACACAGAAGTACGCGGCATTTATGAGAGAGAGCAGCAGGCGGATTGAGATCACCTTTCAAAAAATTGCTGCACATACAGGTGACAAGTATAACGAGGAGGCGGACAAGCTGGCAAAGGCAGCGTTGGTTCATGGAAACGGTATTCCCAGGATAAAAAGGGAGCAGAGTGAAGGGGAATAAGATGTTATGGGGAATGTATTAGAGCTCTTTGACGAGGGAACGCAGAGGTGGTTTTGCAGTGCGCTTGGGGAGCCGACGCCAGTACAGAAGGAGGCGTGGCCGCACATTGCGGCTGGCAGGCACGTGCTGGTTTCGGCGCCTACAGGAACGGGGAAGACACTTTCCGCGTTCCTTGTTTTTCTGGACCATATGAAGCGGCAGGCGCAGGAGGGGACTTTAAAAAACGAATTGCTGCTGATCTATGTTTCCCCGTTGAAGTCCCTGGCAGCAGATATCCGCGAAAACCTGCGGCGCCCGCTTGCAGGGATCGGAGCACAGGACGAAATTGCCGTTGGCATACGGACAGGAGACACCTCACAGAGGGATCGGCAGCAGATGGTGAGGAGACCGCCCCATATCCTGATCATCACGCCGGAGTCCCTGTATCTGATGCTGACCAGCAAGACCGGACAGAATGTGCTGGCAACGGCAAGGGCAGTGATCATCGATGAGCTTCATGCCCTGATCGGCTCAAAAAGGGGAGCACATCTGATGCTTTCTATCGCACGTCTGGATCATCTCTGCGGACAGCCTCTGCAGCGCATCGGTCTGTCTGCGACGATCGAACCGCTGGATGCGGCGGCAGAATATCTGGCGCCGGAGAAGGTCATGATCGCTGCACCCGCCATGAAGAAGAATATTCGTCTGGACATACTCGGACCGTACGCGGATTCCGTCAGAGGCAGAAGAAAAGACCCTGTGTGGGAGGAGCTGGGTGCGCTTGTATATCAATACTGTCAGGGCAGCCGCAGTGTGATCGCTTTTGTGGAGGGCAGAAGATATGCGGAGAAATTGGCGTATTATGTCAATGCGCTGGGCGGAGAAGGTTTTGCGCGGGTGCATCACGGAAGTATATCCAAGGAACAGCGCGCGGAGACAGAGGAGGCTCTGCGGGATGGGAATCTGCGCCTGCTGTGTGCGACGTCCTCCATGGAACTGGGGATCGATGTAGGGGAGATCGATCAGGTGCTGCAGGTGGGGTGTCCACGCACCGTCTCGGGGACGATGCAGCGGCTTGGACGGGCGGGGCACAATCCTGGGCGGACAAGCGTGATGTACCTTTTTCCCAGAACCGCTGCGGAGTGCGTCTCCTGCGGCATGACGGCGCAGCTTGCCAGGGAAGGCGGTGTGGAGCAGATCGATCCGCCCTCGGAGTGCCTGGATGTGCTTGCACAGCATCTGGTGTCCATGGCGGCATTTCGAAGCTACTCGCTGGATGAGGTGATGGAGATCCTGCCGCGCGCATGGAATTTCAGCAGCATTACCAGAGAAGATGTCCGATCGGTGCTCGGTATGCTGGCAGGTGATTACGAACACCGGCGGGATATTCCCGCGCGGCCGAGGATCTTGTATGACAGGATCCACGAGCGTGTGGAGGGGGACGGCTACAGCAGGATGCTGGCGGTTTCGGCGGGTGGGACCATTCCCGACAAAGGCTTGTATACAGTCAGGACAGAGGAGGGCGTAAAACTCGGCGAGGTCGATGAAGAGTTTGTCTACGAATCCCAGAGGGGAGACCGATTCATCCTCGGCGCATTTGCATGGAAGATCACCAATATCAGCAGGGACACGGTGACAGTGATACAGGCGCCGGTCGAGGGGGCGAGGCTTCCTTTTTGGAAGGGTGAGATCAGAGGGCGCGACAAGCGGACAGGCGAGGCATTTGGGCGTATGTTTCATTCATTACAGCAGGCGTGCGGGGAGGGAAGACTGCCGGAGAGACTCGGTGAGCTGGGGTTGGACGAAACGGCGGTATCTCTGGCGGCCGGTTATCTGGAGCGTCAGATCAAGGCAGTCGGGAGTCTGCCCGATGACAGGACGATCCTGGCAGAACATTTCAGGGATTCTTCCGGAAACAGCCAGATCATGTTCCATTCGCTGTTTGGTAAGCGGATCAATGCGCCATTGTCCCTTCTCGTGGCGCAGGCGGCGAGGGAGCAGATTGGGTGTGAGATCGGCAGCGTCGACGAGGAGGACGGTTTTTTATTGTACTCGTATGGAAGCGAGAGGCTTCCGGAGGGGATACTGCAGACACTTGAACCTGACACATGTGTCAGAAAACTGGAGATCATGCTGCCGGCGACGCCGGTCTTCAATATGGCATTTCGCTACAACAGCGGCAGGGCACTGATGATGGGGGTGCGCAAGAACAGCCGGCAGCCCCTCTGGCGCCAGCGGTTGAAAAGCGCCGAGATGCTAGAGCAGGTCGTGCGCGAGAAGGACCATCCGCTGATCAGGGAGACCAGGCGGGAATGTATGCAGGAGTTGTGGGATGCCAGGGGCGTGAGGGAATTGCTGTGCGATCTTCGCGCAGGCGCTGTGGAAGTGCGGGAAATCTATACCGAGATCCCCTCTCCGATGTCGCTTCCGCTGCAGTGGGCACAGGAGGCGGCAGTCATGTATGATTACGCGCCCACGCCGCGTGGGATCCATGCTGCGGTGGAGGATGCGCTAAGGGAGGCGTCAAGGTCAGAAACAGCGCTGCTGCAGCCGGGCAGTCAGGAGCTTTTGGAGGTACAGGAAAACATTCTATTGAGAGAAAAACTGCCAAAGGACGAGCAGCAGCTGCACGCGCTCCTGATGACGGAGGGAGATCTGGCGGCAGGGGATCTGGATGTCCCGGTGGAGTGGCTGGAGAGTCTGGCGCAGAGCGGCAGGGTACTGTATCTGGAACAGGGGCTGTGGATCGTTGCGGAGCAGGAGGAAGAGTATGCGGCGGCACTCGGCGGGGAGACATCCCGGATCTGCGAGGAGCAGCTTCATGTTGTGAGGCGTATGCTGCGGTATCGCGGGGCTGCCGATGCGGGACAGACAGCAGCGCGATACGGATGGCATATGACGCTGGCGGAAGCGGTTCTGGAGGAATTGTGCCGACAGGAGAAAGCCGTCAGGCACGAAGATCAGTATTACCATGCAGAGTTGTATCGGAGAGCCAGGATACGGACGCTCAAAAACAGGAGGGAGGAGGTGCAGACCTGTCCTGCGCAGGCATATGCATCACTGATCCTCTCCCGAATGAAGTCGGGGGCACCGTCAGACGAATGCCTGCGGAATCTCTTAAAGCGGTATGCGGGAACGACTTTGCCGGTCTCCTATTGGGAGGGGATCCTGCTTCCGAGGTGGGTGGGCAGTTACCGCGGGGAAAAGCTGGACGCCTATCTCGCTGAGGGGGAACTGTTCTGGCATATGGAGGGACGGGGAGGCCTGCGCTTTGACTTTCAGGAAGAGATCGACTGGGATCAGGAGACGGACAGGGACAAGGACGAAGCGGGCGCAGAGCTTTGTGAGAAGGAACAGCAGCTGTATCAGATCCTGCAGAGGCGCGGTGCCAGCTTCATGCAGTCCCTAAACGGAGTGCTTGGCAGTGAGTCGCCTCACGCTACACTCATGTCCCTGTTGGAAAAAGGGTTGGTGTATGCGGACAGTTTTGTTCCGGTGCGGCAGTGGATCGACCTGGAAAAAAGTAAAAAAGCATCGGCAAAGCAGCTTGTCAGTATGCGGGTGAAAGCATTGCGCGCCGGGCGGTGGGACATCGTGAGACCGCTGAAAGGGCAATGCAGTGAGCGGGCTTTGACGGCAGGGCTGGATCGATGCTTTGACCGGTTTGTGATTCTGTGCAGGGAGACTGCTGCGGCGTGCGGACTCTCCTGGCAGGATGCTTTGTCAGTACTGCGGATCTGGGAATACACAGGGCAGGCGCGGCGCGGATACTTTGTGGAAGGGTTGTCCGGGGCACAGTTTATCCGGGGAAAAGACTATGAGTCCACAATAAGAAAACTTAGCGGCGGACAGCAGCCGTCACAGAAAAAGATCGTGTGGATCAATGCAGCCGATCCGGCACAGATCTGGGGAAAGATCCTGCCCCACCGGGAGGGACACAATTTTATGAACGTTCCCGGCACTGCGGTCGCCTGCTATGGCGGGATGCCGGCGGCAGTCATGGAACGCCAGGGAAATACCCTCCGCGTGTTTGAGGAGGAGCTGCTGGCGGAGTGTCTGGGCGTGTTTGTGCAGGATTACAAAGGAGGAAGGATATTCCCGGGACTTAAGCGGATCGTAGTCAAGAATTATCCCGATAACGCCGGGGAAGCGCTGACACGAGCAGGTTTTTTCAGGGAGATGCAGGATTATGTGCTGTATCATTAGGATCTGTAGGAAATAGTACTCTGGTACTATTGAGACGAAAGACAGCGTCATATATGCTTATTGGGTGCTGTTGAGAGGAAACAGTGCCAATAAGCGTATATGAGGTATTATATGAAAAAAGGAACAAAAGAGATCCTGTCGGGCGTGCTTGCAGTGAGTATCCTGATCAGCACGCCGGCGGGCGTGAATGCGGCGGAGCCGCTCCCCGAACAGAATCCCTTAAACAGAACGGGTTCCGTGTACGATCTGACCTCGCTCAGAGACCAAGGTCGATTTCTGTGTTGAACAGAGCATGAAGCGTTTCTATGCTTATGCCGTA
>CAJUQU010000006.1 GCA_910588595.1 uncultured Lachnospiraceae bacterium
CGAGATGGTTGTCAGTGACTGGAGTTCAGACGTGTGCTCTTCCGATCTTCATGCTTTTCATTTTACTTTCGTCATATCCCATTCGTTTTTGATATTCTTTTAATTCCGCCATTTGGTCGGCTGTCGGCGGAGGAAGCAGCTTTGCACGTTCTTCTAATGAAATCTTTGAAAAATCTACTTTTTCCTCTCTGATTACCTCTGATTTTTTCCCCTGCCATTGTTCATTGAACTCCTGAAAAACACTTCCGTAAAAGATTTCTTCATCATTTTCAGATACATCATGATCTGCCTGAAAGTGGTCAAATGCTTCGTAAAATGAATCTCCACCTTTTTTCGCCTCCTCCCGCCAGTCCCCATAATCATCAAGATACTGCTTTGTTTCCTCAATATCCTGCATGGTACGCCTGTATTCCACCTGCTTCTGCTCCTTTTCCTGCATATACTGTCTGATCCCTGCCACTGTAAATCGGCTTCCAGGTTTACTTCCCCTGACCGCCTGCGCTTTTCCTGTTTTACCCGCATGGTACGGAAGCACATAACTGACGGTATTCCCTTTTAATCGTATATCCATGAGATATATTTTCTTTAACATCTCCACCACATCCTCAAGCGTTCTTGTTTCAGTGCTGTTCATTGCAAGGCGTACATAAGCCTTGATCTCTTCCTTAAAAGACAGCTTATCATGATTCTGCATCTGACATTCCGCAAAACTTTTCCGTTCCTGCGTCCGTTCCTCATTATAGAATGTATCCCTGACCGAATGTGTCAGCCCCCGCTCCATGCACTGTTCCCCGAAAAACTGTGACATCTCCTTCAATTCCGGCATCCCCCTGCGGAAAGATTTACCAGTCTTTACATTACAGTTGCTCACAATAAAATGAACATGGATATGCTCCGTGTCCGTATGCACCGCCCACATTGCTTCATATCCTTTGCTCCAAAAGAATTTATGCGCAAATTCTCTTGCTATCTTATCTGCTTCCTCATAGGTCAGCTTATTGTTGTCATCCGGATGAAAAGAAATCGACATCTTATGTGCCAGAATATCTTTCTGCTTGTAACGCGAATATTTTTTATCGTGCATCTTCCTTGTTATCAGCAGACTGTTAGCAAAATTATCCCTGTTACATCCAAACGCTCCGTACAGATCCGCTCTTGTCTTTTGGATTCCTTCTTTTATCTGTTCTTTTTTCGTTCCAAGAATATAATCTGCCGCACTTTTTAACTGTGCGACAGATTTGCAGTAACTGTAATTCACATTGACATTTCCATAAACCTCTGCCATAGACCATATCCTCCCTCTCATTTCTTTATTCCTGATCAGGCTATTTTCTCCCATATGCGAAGCAGGCTGTTTTCAATTTGTTTATATCTGTATTCCGTATATTCAAGCGGCTGCTTCATATCCATACTGCCATAGGTATTAAGTATCTTTGCTATCTGGTTGATATTGACTCCCTGTTTTTTGAGTTCCGCCGAAAGCTCTGACAATAAATTACGCACATCCTTTAACGTAACGCCATCCATCTGCTTTCCCTCATTTATCCGTAACAGATAATCTACAAAGTCTGCATTGCTGCCATATCCGCTGGCTTCTTTTTGTTTTTCAAACTCTGCCTGCAACTTATCATCTGTTCGGATATAGATTACTCTGTTCCTTGCCCTGTTTCCCATAAAATCCCTCCAATCTGATAGCGATCTGCCTATCTTCTAAAAACAACCTTGCATCAAAAAAGAACCAGACACATTCTTCTCAACGTGTATGGCTCCTAAATTCTCACTTCCTGTATCCACCTTTATTCAATTGGCTACTGACATTTACAGTAGTGGCTACATTTTCAATATCACGATTTCAATTCAAATATTGGCTGCAATCCCTCTTTCCTTTGTGTCCATTCGATACCATTCACCGCATTTTCTGTAGCCTTGTCGTAGAAATGCTTCGTAATCATGCTCATTGAGCAGGACACATCATTCCCATAAGTCTGTCCGCTGCAAAAAACGCAGCTTCCAGACGAAAGCCTCCCCTCGCTCTGCGCTCCGTCCGGCTTTCCCACATCGCTTTCCCATTCAGGCACTTTTCCACCTGCCGCCGATGTGGTGGGAATGATATAGGCAGGTAGTACCGTTGGCTTGCCAGCTCGTCAAAAATAAAAACCGGAGTGCCTGCCGGACACTCCGATTTTTATTTCTTCCTCACTGTCTGCGCCACCGGTGCTACCTGCTCAGGGGGCTTTGCCCCCTAAGAACCCCCATTCCGGCTATCCTCCAAAACTGAAATCAAGGAACTCATTCTCCTCCGGTTCCTCTGTTTCAGCTTCCCCGCCATTTTGCAGAATACCACCGCCGGAACTTAATACCTGCATCTCCCCATTTTCTTTCAAATAATTTTCCGCTCGTGCATCACTTCCTGTTGCCAAGATATTCTGCTGCAAAAGGCAAATGCCGATAAGCTGTGACAGGTTGCCAAGCACTTTCTGTTCCACCTTTTCCATGATCCTATCTGCAAAGGCATCCTCTTTTTCCCTTGTTTCCAGATAAGGATCATCCGATATTGCCAGATGCCTGTCATAAAAATCATTGATTGCCTGAATGATAAAGTCATTCTGCGAGGGAAATGCCCTGACAACTTCTGAGTGAAGTATTTCCCATGCCCGTCTGTCAGCTTCCTTTTCCTCATAAAACCGCACATTGCGGTTACGGATATTTCCTGTCATTCCTGCACCTTCTTTCTAGCTGCACTTTTTATTTCCGCGAGCAATGAGCCAACCGACCATGCTTGCATGGGCATTTGGCGAATGCCGCGAGAGTCAAATACCCCGCCTTTTGGGTATTTGACTGTGCCGCAAAATCATGTAACAGTAATATTCATATCCCTTTGCAGTCGCACAGATATCGTGATTAAAATGCGTCCTCTCCCGGTTATATACCCCGACAACTTCCACGATTCTTGCGCCGCCGCCCATAAAGTGAAGCTGCATAAGGCTTTCATTATATTCATAATCCTTCAGCTTCTGAAAAATCTCCTGTACATAGGAAACTGCTGCTGCTTTCATGAGTGAGGCATAAGGCTCTGCAATATCCGTTTCCCCTGTCCTCAGATAATTTTCAATGACCTCGTTCATCAGGTTTGTTCCCGTTTCGTCCAACTACGCTGCATGCACTGGAAAACACCGAGTTTCTCTGTCCATGATTTACTCTCCATCGCCCTGCCATTGTTTAAATACATGATATTCATTGTTCCGTTGCCAATATCGGCAAGTAAATTCATTCCTTTAAAATCTTTCAGGTTTTCCGCCACCGCAGAATAGCATTGCGGCATGACTGTGCATCCGGCAATCTCGACCTCATACTGTCTGCCTTTATAGCGAAACTGCACAATCTTATTCTGCATCAAATATTGGCGGAAAGATTCTCTCTGCGCCTGCACCCACTTCAACGGAAGTCCTGATGCAAGATGTACTCTGGCAGAGGTTAAGTTCCTTGCATTCAGTTCTTTTGCTATTGCTGCAAGCGTTAGGATATAATTATCATCATCTGACTGCTTTTCAGCGATAAAGCTCTTATGACCTTCCCCGATAATGTAGAAATATCCGTCATACTCCAGATAATCCTTACTGAAAGTCGGCGCTTTCTCACTCTTGATCAAGGCTGTTGGAAATACCCTGTGTGCTGTTTTGATATTTCCATATCCATGATCAATTCCTAAGATCAATGTTCCATTCATGTTATATTCTCTTATATTCGCCATAATTTTTCCCTCTCTTTTTTATAATGTTTTTTGTGCCGATTTTTGCTGCGTGTAAACGCAGAATCTACCTTACAAAAATCGTGTGCATCAATATTTAGTGATAACAATAGATAATATCTTGAAGAACCACTTCCTCTGCCATTGCCTTAGCCTGTACCCGAAGCTGCCACATTTCCATTGTAGAATCTGGATTCTCCGGTTTATGCTTCTGTAAATACTGCTGCATAATCCTTTCCAGCAATTCATTTGCTTCTTCATTGATTTCTGCCGCTTTTTGTCTCAACTGCCCTAAATGAATCAAATGATAATATCTTTCCGGCTGGTTTTCTTTCAGATACTTTTTCCATAAATCTCCATATTTTCCTGAAAAGGTATTCTGCATTACTTCTGTTTCTTCTTCGCCAATACGGATATTGGGATATAAGATACCGTCTTTTTCTGTGTAAGTACCACCCATTTGTTCAAATATTGATAATTCTTCTTTCTGCCTGCCCATAACTTTATCCTCCAATCATCTGTTTCTATCGTGATTTTTCTGCTCTTTTAGCTGAACGGTTATGAATACCTGTTTGTTTTTCATGCCAATCCCTGACTAATTTTTCTATCAGTTCCACTTTCTGCTTTGGTGTGAAATCTGCGGGAAAATACTGCGATAACGAATCTGCCCTAATCTTAATCTGTTCTCTCTGATTTGCTTTTTCCTCTCCCAAAATATCATACATTTTATCCATATCAATTCCCTCTGACTGACTCAGGCGTTTCATTCGGTTTGCCTGTGAAAGAGACGGTGTACACTGCTCCAAATCCATCACCGCATGAAGCTCATACTGTTCTTCTTCCTTCAGATAAGAAAGTTCCACTGCTATGGTAAACGCTATTTTCCCTTCGTCTACCATATCAAGGATTTTGGGAATAAGATTTGTCAGACGGATATACCTTGCAATCTGATTCCGGCTCTCCCCAACCTGTTTTGCCAAAAGTTCATCCGAGCGAAGTATGGTTTTTCCGTTTTCTCCAACATCCTTTGACAGCTTTCTCCCAGCTTGGGACATAGAATCAATAAGTTTCTTTCCCTGCTGCTTCATGGCTTCCAGCTTCGTTTTATCGGCATAAGCTTTCTCACTGGGCTTGATATGCTCCCGCTGTAAATTACTGTCCACCATCGCGATTGTCGCTTCTGCATCATCCATCTGCACAATCATCACAGGAATTGTATCTATGCCTGCCCATTCGCTGGCCGCTTTTCTTCTGTGCCCTGCGATGATTTCATACCCTGATCCAATTGGGTTTGGTCTTACAATCAAGGGCACAAGCACTCCCTTATCCTGCATACTCTTTGATAATTCAAAAAGATGCATATCATGCGCTACCTTGAACGGATGCCCCTGAAAATCATTCAGGTCGCTGATCTTTACATTTTCCGTCTGTACATTGTGGCCGAAAATCCCACATACACTCTTTTTGCCTGTCTGCTCCATCTGTTTGTCCTCCTACTTTTTAATTTGATTATCAAGGTGTCTGATGAATGCTGGCAGTTCTAACATCAAAAAAGACCGCCTGCTCCACACCATAAAAATATAGAAAACAAGCGGTCTTTCGACTTACCTATTATTCAGTTGTTGATAAGTTTTTTCTGTAATGATTGAATTTGTGAACAATACATTTTTGTGTCTACTCATACGAGTTCCATAACTACGGACGCTTTAATCTCGTGAGCAATCTCTTTTTTCAGGAAAGTCTTATGACTATCCTCCCGATATTCAAGTGTTCGGTTAAACTTAAAAATCCACGCAAATCGTGACGATTTCTACGAATCCGTCCTCTGTAGACAACATGCGACTTCCACATGATCTGTAAAACTGAACATATCGACAGGCCACGCCTCCCTCGCGATATATCCTTCCTTTGCAAACCATCCCAGATCCCTTCCGAGTGTCTCAGGATTGCAGGAGACATAAACAACTCTCCTTGGCTTTACACGTGCAGCCGCTTTCACAAACGCCTGTGTACTCCCGCTTCTTGGCGGATCCATGACAACTACATCAGCGCGCTCCCCCTTTTGTGACATGAGTGTCATATATTCCGTTGCATCTGCAGCGACAAATTGTATGTGCTCCAGATTATTTCTTTTGGCATTAGCCCTTGCATCCTTTACTGCCTGCTCGTTTAACTCGATCCCTAAAACACGCCCCGCTTTTGCGTGCATGCACATCCCGATCGTGCCGACACCACAGTAAGCATCAATCACCGTCTCCGTTCCTGTCAGCCCTGCAGCCTGTATTGCCTTTTTGTACAATACCTGCGTCTGCGCAGAGTTCACCTGATAAAACGACCCTGGTGATATACGGAAACGCAGTCCAAGCAGTACATCGTCGATGTAACCTTGGCCGTACAATACCTTATTGCGATCTCCGAGTACCATCGTCGTCTTTTTGTCATTGACATTCTGCACGATGGTCGTGATCTCAGGGTGGATTTCCCTCAATCTATCGACAAAATGATTCTTGTGCGGGAACTCTGGCGATGCAGTCACCAACACAACCATGATCTGTTTGGTAGACGCCCCTTTTCTGACAAGCACATGGCGCATCAGCCCGCGCCCCGTGTCCTCATTGTACACCCACAGCCGAAAAGACTGCACCAGCTTTGTCACTGTCTGGATGATTGCTGATGCCTGTGTATCCTCGATCAGACAATCTTTGACAGGTATGATCATGTGGGTTCTCTCTGCATATGTCCCTGCTATAACCTCATCCTTACCATTATCCAATCTCCTGCCAAACACTGCGTGCACTTTATTCCTATAATGATAGGGATAATACAGACCTGCCACATCATTTATTTTTTTACAGTATTTTCCGATATTGTCAATAACCTGCTTTTTCTTTTCTGCAAGCTCCTCCTCGTAACTTTTCTCTCCAATATGGCAGGCGCCGCATTTTTTCACATAGGGGCACTTTTCCACATTCTCTTTTTTTTCCATCACTGCACCTCATCTCCTCGCAAGTGTTTATCTAATACAATTCGGTGTAACCGTTCTCTAGAGCGTGTTTGAAAAATCATTCCCGCCATCTATATAACGCCATAGCGTCGTATTCACCACTTTGCGTGATATTTGCACCGCATTCAGTCGACGTAAGGCATTGCCCTTTATGCCTTTGCCCCCTACGCCTCCTTCATTTGGCACATCATCTGTAAGATGATTTAATCTCCCACAAACTGTGACGTACATCTGACTGAAAGCATTTTTCAAACACGCTCTAAATCAATACAATCCCAGTCTGAGTTTTGATTCTCCTCTGTAAGACCCCTGGCAGTATTTGGTGTCTGAGTTCCCATGCCAAAATATGATACAAGATCACTTTCCTCGCATTCTCTTCTTAACTAATATGTTATAAATTTTTCTAAATCCATGTATTTACCATCCGCGATATTTTCTATAAAAGTAATAAATGAATCTTCTATTTTATCCATGTAAATAATAATATTCTCATAACTAAATGGTATTTCACCCGAAACATCAAAAGAATTATATACATCACAGGGCACCAAACCACTATTGATTACAATGTCATCTGTATCAAAATCTTGCATCACAAGTCCATGGTCACAAATGTAAATATTTCCACTATTTGTATCGATGCAAACCGCATTCCCTCCTATTGTTAAAGCAAACGTATATTTACCACACTTTCTTAAGTAACAACCGGGTTCGAAATCTGTATTTTCTTCCACCATAGCCTTAATATCCAAAAATGTACAATTGTATGCTAATCTCGGCAGATCAGAGGGTTGAAAATTAAGGTAGAAATCCATAAATTCATTTTGTTCATTTCCAAGTAAGTTGATCAACATATCTTTTTCGATATCAGCAGCCTTTATAAAATGCTGTTCGGGACATTCTAACCCTTCCCTATTTTGTATGTATTGTATAACTTTTTAATTATACTTTCCATCTTGTTTTCCTCCACATGCGTTAAGCCATATTCGCCTCTTATCACACCCTCAACGCATTTGTCACAAATAAAGTGCTCCATCCGGTCAAAATTGACACCAAATTCCATTGGAGCTGCGGCTTTGATTCAAAATTATAATTTCTTCAACCACTTTCCAACTTTTCAAAAAAGGAAAATGACATAACGCTGGATTCAACTCAGCCCTATCCACAGCTACCGCTCCCTGCGCACCTGGAAGATGTAGAATTTAAGATAGTACGACTCATCAGCGCTCCACAGGATCGGGTGGTCCGGCGACTGTGTACGGTATTCCACCTGACGCAGACGGCAGTGAACACTCTTTGCCGCCTGTGCGATCGTCTGTGTAAAGAGATCATAGTCCATGAAATGTGAACAGGAGCAAGTCGCCAGAAATCCTCCGTCCTTCACGAGTTTCATCCCGCGCATGTTGATCTCACGATAACCTTTTATGGCATTTTTTACAGAGTTTCTCGACTTCGTAAAAGCAGGCGGATCGAGGATCACCACATCGTACTGTTCACCTGCTTCCTCCAGCCTGGGCAGCAGGTCAAACACATCATCACACTGGAAGCGGACTATATCCTGAAGACGGTTCAAGGCGGCATTTCTGGCTGCCTGTTCGACTGCAGGCTCCGACGCGTCGACACCGAGAACACTCGCGGCTCCTGCGATTCCTGCATTCAGCGCAAAGGATCCTGTGTGTGTAAAACAGTCGAGTACCCTCGCGCCCTTGCACAATCTCTGTATCGCGAGCCTGTTGTATTTCTGGTCAAGGAAAAATCCCGTTTTCTGTCCGTCCTTTACATCGACCAGATACCGGACACCGTTTTCTGTAATCTCTACATTCGTGTCAAACTCGTCACCGATAAATCCTTTATAGCGTTCCATGCCCTCCTGAAGCCTCACTTTCGCGTCACTTCTCTCATACACACCCCTGATGTGTACTCCTTCTTCACCTAGCACTTCCCGCAAACATGATACGATATCCATCTTAAACCTGTCGATGCCAAGCGCAAGTGATTCCACCACCAACACATCCGAAAACTTGTCGATCACGATACCCGGCAGAAAATCTGCCTCGCCAAATACTATGCGGCAGCTCGACGTGTCCACAGTCTTTTTGCGGTACTCCCACGCATCACGCACGCGCATCTTCAAAAAATCCCTGTCAATCTGCTGCTGTTGATCGCGCGTCATCATGCGGATGCGTATCTTCGAATTTTGATTGATAAATCCTCGTCCCATCCTATATCCGTCAAAATCGTGCACCGCCACGATGTCACCATTATTGAACGTTCCCATGATCGAGCCGACTTCATTGTCATATACCCAAAGTCCGCCCGCTTTCAGACTTCTTCCCTCTCCCTTTTTCAATGTAACTACTGCTTCACTCATATCTCTTTTCTCCTTAGAAATCCCTCGTCATTCCAAACCGACCACAACAGAATTATAATCCATTTTCATCATCCATGCAACAATTATGCTCCCTAGAGCATTTTTCAAACACGCTCTAGGTCACTATGCTCTCTCACGGACTTCGCAGCGCAGTGCAAAGTCCTGGACTGAACTGTTACACCCAATCCTCATTTCCAACAATTTCATATTGACATCTAATATTTTGTGCATTATGATATACTGGTACTACCAGTTGAGAAGAAAATTTGATTGATTGTTATGCGTGCCAACGCACGCAGGGGGATAAAAATGAAATATCTGAGACAATTTTGCATTATCCTGTTCGTATCTTTTCTCGGAGAACTGCTCCATATCCTGCTGCCGCTCCCTATTCCGGCGAGCGTTTATGGCCTGGTCCTGATGCTTGCGGCGCTCTGCACAGGAATCCTAAAACTCGCACATGTCAGGGAGACTGCCAACTTCCTGATCGAGATCATGCCAGTCATGTTCATTCCTGCAGCTGTCGGACTTCTCGAATCGTGGTCTGCCCTGCAGTCTATCTGGATACCCGTTGTCGTCATCACCGTACTGACTACGATCTTTGTCATGGCTGTGACAGGTCAGGTCACGCAGTGCATGATCCGAAGAAATCATCACCAAAAGGAACAAAAGGAGGCTGGCAACAAATGAACTCTTATCTGATCGACTCCGTTTTTTTCGGAGCGGTGATCAGTCTTGCCGCATATGAGGCAGGACTTTTGATCAAGCGGAAATTCAGGCTGGCGATTCTCAATCCGCTGCTGATCGCCACCGTCTGCGTCATGGCAGCGCTGACACTCTTAAAAATAGAATACAAACATTACAATGAAGGAGCAAAATACATCAGCTATCTGCTGACGCCTGCCACCGTCTGCCTGGCTGTCCCGCTGTATCAACAGCTTGAACTGCTGCGAAGGAACCTCAAAGCCGTTGCCGTCGGGATCACCTCCGGCGTACTCGCAAGTCTTGCCAGTGTTTTTTTGTTGGCAAAATTGTTTTCCCTGACCCACGAGCAGTATGTGACTCTGCTCCCCAAATCCATCACCACCGCGATCGGAATGGGCGTATCAGAGGAACTAGGCGGCATCTCGACGATCACGGTCGCCGTCATCATCGTCACGGGGATCCTCGGAAATGTGATCGCCGAGATCGTGTGCAGGCTATTTCGGATCGAGGAACCGATCGCAAAAGGTCTGGCACTCGGTACGGCCTCCCATGCGATCGGTACGGCAAAGGCGATGGAGCTGGGAGAGGTCGAGGGCGCGATGAGCAGTCTGGCAATTGCTGTCGCCGGACTGCTGACCGTCGGGGGTGCCTCCCTTTTTGCAAATCTGATGTAAACGGGGAAATCGCACATGAATGGAACAAAAGTATATTTTCTGGTAATTGAATACATTAAAACGCTTGTCCAACAAGGTACTCTCTCCTTCGGCGGCAGGCTTCCCTCCGAACGGCAGCTGATGACAACTCTGGGACTCAGCAGGAATTCCATACGCGAAGCCCTGCGGAGCTTGGAAAACATGGGAATCATCGAGAGCCGGCACGGAAAGGGAAATTTTCTCGTGAACCATATCGACCAGAGTCTGGACAGCATTTTTTCCCTGCTTCTGTTCATGAACGAATGCAGCTCACAGGAGGTAAGCGAACTCAGAAGGAGCATTGAAATCGGTGCATATCTGCTTGCGGTAAATCAGGCAGACGACACCGCGATCCAAGCGCTTGCCCTTTCTCTTGACCGTCTGAAAAACAGCAGTGTCAAAGATCGCGCTCAGATGGACAAACAGTTTCATGACACTCTGATCAATATTTCCGGAAACCGTCTGATGAAACTGTTAAACAACACCTTATCCCAGCCATTTGAAAATGTCATCCAGCAAACACAAACGCAGATCCCAGCAAGTCAATGGGATGCACTTCTTGCTTATCACACACGCATCTGCGAATGCCTGCTGGCACGTGATAAGGCAGCTGGCATCAATGCTATCATGGAACATTACGACTGTATCAGATAGACTTGTACCATAAAACTTTTCGGCACCAGCCGGCAGATCGTGTTGAAGATCTGCTTCTGGATCCTGGTCCCATCATGCAGCTCCTTTGCCGGAATCTCGTGTACAATACCGGTGATCAATGTCCGCTTCTACTCTGTACCCAGCAGCTGCTCCCACTGCTCCTGATCAAATCCTGGGCAGACGCCGTTTTCTGTGACCAGCAGGGGACGCTTCACCAGCATCCCGTCTGTGGACAGCAGCTGGTACTGCTCCTCCTCGCTCATCGCGGGGAGCTTGTCCTTGAGTTTCAATTCTTTATACAGATTGCCGCTAGTGTTAAAAAAGCGTTTGAGCGGCAGTCCGCTCTTTTCATGCCACTGCCTTAACTCCGCCGCAGATGGATTTTCTTCCCTGATGGGGCGAACCTGCACCTCGGTTCCTTTTTCCGCCACCCACTTTAGCGCCTTTTTGCAGGTTGTACATTTCTCATAACATAATATCACTGGTTCCATGACATACTCCTCTTCACATTTGAAATTTTTGATATTTCCATTCTACCACTGTTCTCAGATTCTGTCTAATCATTCTGCTATACTGTTCACGCCCCAACTTATTTCGGCAGCATTATAAACATTGAAGGCGTAAACAGCAAGCATTTTGGTGCATGTTTTTCACTACTTTAATGGCACTTGAACAGTAACGCCATACTCGCCGTGCACAGGCATGCGTCTACGCCCGACTTGGCAAACACTGTTATTTCTGTTATAATCATCCCATATGGTCACTGTAAGGTCATGACACAAAACAAAAAAGTCTGGCTCTGCTGTGATTGCACACAACACGAACGGAGGGATCACAATGGTACATGCAGATGTTCTCAGCCTATTGGGAGAATAGGATGAACAGACATATTCTCCTTTTTTAACCTGTATTCATATACTTTAGGAAAGAGAGAATAACAATGAATTTAATTCAATATAAAACGGATTGTCGTGATATACACCGGATGGCATACCCCATCCTGCTCAATTATGTGCTGTCGAGCGTATTTGAATTGTTGGACAAGGCGATCGTCGGACATTACTCGGTGCGGGGATTTGCGGTTGTGGGCATCGCAGCCTCCTTCACATTTGCCATAACGGGTGCGCTCGGGATCTTGTCGGCAGCCTTCAACATCGTTGCTGCGGGGGAGAGAGGCAGTTGTAATGAACCAAAGTTCGAGTCCGCTTTTGCCGTGAGCAAATCTCTGGCACTCCTCATCGGTACTGTTTTCTTCGCGCTGAGTCTCCTGGGGGGACGCTTTTTCTTCCGTCATGTGTATGGGATCCGGGGGGACGACCTGTCAGAATTGCTGTCGTACTTCTATCCGGCAGCATTTACCGTCATCCAGAATATGCTGATCTTTCAGTACTCCGCGTACTTTCGCAACCGGCTGAACACCAGGATTACACTCTACAGCACGATCGTCTCCACAGGCGTAAACCTGTTTTTCGATTATTCGCTTGTTTACGGCTTCTTCGGTATGCCGTGTCTTGGGACTGCCGGCGCTGCCTGGGGAAGCGTGATCGGATTGGCTGCCGGGCTGCTGGTGTATCAACTCACATACTACCGCACAGGGCTGCCGGTTAAACCGGCTCTAGGGCACACTGCAAAGGAAGCTGCGGGCAAGATCCTGCGCCTGTACCCTTCACTTTTCGGGCAGGAAATGCTGGAAAGCACGATCTTTGCGTGTATCGTTTCAGCTGTGGTCGCAAGGCTTGGCACGGAACAGATGGCGGTGTACAATCTGCTCGACACGGCAGGCAGTGCCATCGGGCTCCCGGTGTACGCTTACGCGGCAGCCACACAGACCTATTCATTGCAGAGCCGCTCTGCCGGGAATATGCGCGCTGTCAGACGTTATCTGAAAAGCGGGCTGTTTCTGACATCGCTTGTGATCGGTCTTCTCTGTATTTTTTGCCGCATTTTTGACCGACCGCTGCTGCAGCTGATCGTGACAGACGATCATATCATACAACAGGCGCAGCAGCTGCTGGGACCTGCTTTCCTGCTGCAGTTTGCCAGGATCCCTTACCAGATCTACATGAATTATCTGCAGGGCATCGGCAGGGAAAAATATGTGCTGATCGGCACTGCCGCCGGAACCGCCTGCGCAGGCATCGGTGTCATCATCGCCGGAAATGCCGCCGGGCTGACAGGACTTTATCTGGTTATGGCTGCAGAACTTTGCATACTTGGAACCTGTTACATATTCCGGGTGCGCAAAAGCCTACTCACCCCCCGGTAGTTCCGATCATTGACAAACCATAACGGAATGCTATAATTAAGACAACAGATCAATCTAAATCACTTTCTGCTTTTTACCAGCAGGCATAAAGAACATTAAAAGCAGAGAAACGGAGGAACAATGAAGAAAAAACTACTGATCACAGCGCTGGCTGTCATGCTCCTAGGAAGCAGCTTTCCTGTATATGCTGCTCCGGAGTGCATGGCCGACGGCAACATTTTTGATGCAGAATGGTATCTGGATCAAAATCCTGATATCGCTGCTGTGTTTCCGGCAGATGTGTCTGCGGAAGTACTCTACCAGCACTATATCGCATACGGAGCCCAAGAAGGCAGGGCACCCTATAATGCAGCTGCCTTTGATCCTGCAAACATACTGCCGGATCCGGGTACGTCAAACAACGTTCCCAACACTACAATACCATCGAATCTTTTACCTGCAGTCTCCCGCAACAGGGATATGCAGAACTATAGCTACAATTGGGCAAATACGATCAAATCCTACCTGTACGAAAACCAAACCGGCGCTCTCACGCGTGTAGAGTTTATCAACGGTCAGATTGTGGTGGAAGACTATGACAGTGATTTCTACCTGCGCTCAAACCGCACGATTCCGATGGAGCTATCTATATGGGGCGGCTTTTATGCCGGGGACAAATACAATTTTGTGGTCTTTGGGCAGGAAAATCCCTCTCAGGACAACGGCAAAGAGGTCATCCGTGTAGTGAAATATTCCAAGGACTGGAAGCGTCTGGGGCAGACAAGCCTTCGCGGCGCCAATACTACCGTACCGTTTGCCGCAGGTACGGTGCGGTGCGCTGAATACGGTGATTACCTATATATCCGTACATGTCATGAAATGTATGCATCTTCACGCGACGGAAGGAATCATCAGGCAAATATGACGCTAGCCGTGCGCCAGAGTGACATGGCACTTACCGATTCCTACCACATTGTCATGAACAGCAGCGTCGGTTATGTCAGCCATTCCTTCAACCAGTTCGTCCTCATCGACCAGAACAAAAACATTGTCACCCTCGACCACGGTGATGCCTATCCGCGCAGTCTCGTACTGATGCGCTATAAAGGTGCCAAAGGCGGCAGCGACAAATTCAGCGGAGGTGTTGAGAACAGTACATTAGTTGCTTTCCCCGGGACAATAGGCGACAACTACACAGGTGCATCCGTCGGCGGTTTTGCCGAGACTGCAAACGGTTTCATAACTTCATTTAACTACGATGGCGGAAACCATGGTACGCGCGAGATCTACATCGGATATACCAGTAAAGCAGGTCTGAACTCCACAGTGACCAGGATTACAGAATCTGCCGGGATGCAGACACCGATCGTGGTTCCGACAGGACTTGACGGCGGGTACCTCATGTGGACAGACGCAGTGGGTACTTTCTATTACACCAGATATGCAGACGGCGGCACGATCGGCGCGATCGCCACGGCTGACGCAGCTTTGTCCGACTGTCAGCCCATCGTTCATAACGGGGAAGTTGTATGGTATGTTACCGACAATTCGATCCCAACATTTTACAGGCTAGATGCCTCTACCATGATCACTAAGACGACAGCAAACGGATTGTAATAAAAGAACCCATTGACTGGACGACAGCCAATGGGTTCTTCCATTTTATATTTTTTAATCACCAAAGCTGATGCCGAGCATCTTCGCCTCCTTGATGATCGTAGAATCCGGATCTACCATCTTGAGCTTGCCAGCCACATCCGCAAGGGGCACCTTCACAACCTCCCGGTTCTGATAGCCGACCATGTAGCCATACTCTCCCTTGAGGATCAGCTTGGACGCCTCCGCACCAAGTCTGCTTGCAAACACTCTGTCATACGGATCCGGGCTGCCGCCTCTCTGTGTGTGCCCGGGAACCGTGACACGCACTTCCATGCCGCTCTTTTCCTTTATCTTATCAGCGATCTCATAGGAAACACTCGGATATTTGTAGTCTGCCATGTATTTCTTGAATTCTTTCTTGGAAAGCGCAGCTACCTCTTTTGAGATCGCGCCCTCCGCCACTGCGAGGATCGTAAACTTGCTCCCCCGCTCGGATCGCTTCTGGATCGCTTTGATGATCTTGTTGATATCATAAGGGATCTCCGGAATCAGGATAATATCTGCACCGCCCGCGATACCAGCGTTCAGTGTGAGATAGCCTACCTTGTGTCCCATTACCTCCACGATAAATACACGCCCGTGCGATGCAGCTGTCGTGTGGATCTGGTCGATGCACTGTGTCGCGATATCGACGGCGCTCTGGAATCCAAATGTCATGTCGGTTCCCCACAGATCATTGTCGATCGTCTTTGGCAGTGTCACGACATTCAGCCCCTCCTCGCGCAGAAGGTTTGCGGTCTTGTGTGTTCCGTTACCGCCAAGGATCACCAGACAGTCAAGGCTGAGTTTGTAATAATTGTGCTTCATCGCCTCCACCTTGTCGAGTCCGTTCTCGTCCGGATCGCGCATATTCTTGAACGGCATACGTGAACTTCCGAGGATCGTACCGCCCTTTGTCAGTATTCCTGAGAAATCTGACGGCGCCAGCATCTTGTACTTGCCATAGATCAGTCCCTTGTAGCCGTCAAGGAAGCCAAAGAGCTCCACCTCCTTGCCCGCGTTGAACAACCCCTTTGCCACGCCGCGCATTGCCGCATTGAGCGCCTGACAGTCGCCGCCGCTTGTTAACATTCCGATTCTTATCATGGGAACCTCCTTCTTCGCATTATTACCTGCGCATTATTATTTCTATTTTATATGCTGTCCTGGTCGTGTCAGAACGACCCCGCCATGCATCCACATGGCTGCTTATAGGACATTATAAACCTTTTTTCTGATACAGACAACTTGATATCCAAAATTTGTATCGATCATTTGTCACAGTTCAGCCCAGGACTTCGCACTGCGCTGCGAAATCCGTCAGTAAGCATGGTGGTCTAGATGCATCAAGCCACGGTACATGGCTTTGACATCCGCAAAGCGGTTTTTGCATGGCTTGATGCCTGTAACAGGAAGCTGAAAGCTGAAGTGTTACGGTCATTTTGAAGCCAGTGTGAACTGATCCACCAGCTGCTTTAGTCCCATCGCCTCGGCGGAGAGCTGTTCACTCGCCGCTGCGCCCTCCTGCGCTGTCGAGCTGTTGCTCTGGACGACGAGCGCCATCTGGTTAATCCCCTCCGAAACCTGCCACACGCCCTCCGACTGCTCATTGGAGATCGTGGCGATCACATCGATGGAATGGACCACAGACTGGATGCTGCCAACAACCTCTGATAAAGTCTGTGCCGTGTGGGCAGCGATCTCTGAGCCCATATGCACCGCTTCAGAGGATTGACCAATGAGTGTGGATGTATTTTGGGCTGCCTGCGCAGATTTGCTTGCAAGCTCGCGCACCTCCTGCGCCACCACCGCAAATCCTTTTCCGGCGGCGCCCGCCCTGGCTGCTTCCACTGCAGCATTCAGCGCCAGTATATTGGTCTGAAACGCGATGTCTTCGATCGTTTTCAGTATTTTCTCAATCTCGTCAGAGCTGTTCTGGATCTTGTTCATCGCCTGCATGAGCGTCTGCATCTGCTCATTGCACAACGAAACTTCCTCCCCCGCATGGTGTGTCTGATCGCGGAGTTCCACGGCGCTCTCGGCAGTGTGCTTTGCCTGATCGGATATCTCAGTGATCTGCGATGCCAGCTCCTGTATCGAACTCGCCTGCTCTGTCGTCGCCTGACTGAGATCCTGTGCGCTTGCTGAGAGCTGTACACTGGCAGAAGAAACCTGTTCGGCAGAACGGTTGACCTGGAGTATGACATTGTTAAGCTGTGTTTTCATGTGGTATACGGAGTGCAGAATGTTCTGGAAGCTGCCGACATAAGCCTCCCTGTGCTGGGTCTGGACATCCAGATCCTGCTTCGCCAGCTCCTGCAGCAGATAACCCAGATCGTTGATGATCGTGCGCAGTCCCTCCACCAGCGAATTCGTGGACTCCATCAGCATGCCTGTCTCATCCTTGCTCCTGGTTCTGGGCATGGGTGTCTCCAGATCCCCTTCCACGAGGAGTTTCATGCGGTCTGCGCAGGCTTTCATCGGTTTGCTGATACTGCCTGCCAGGATCATGGCGACCACAATGGAGATCAGTGTGGATATGATGATCACGATCACATTGATCACGATGTCATTGTATGTAGTGCTCAGATAGTTCAGCTTCGGCGCAGTGACTGCAATGCTCCATCCGTCCGTATCTTCCACGGGAGCATATGCCGCAAACATAGCGCCGGATGTGCTCTCGTAACTTCCAAATCCGTTCTCCCCGCGGCGCATCGCTGCATGGACTGCAGCCAGATCCTGCATGGAAACATCGCTCTGTGCCTGCTTTTCGATATTTTGAACCATGATCGTATCAAGCGTGACGTCGGCGATCGTATCACCGGACTTATTGATCATATAAGCCCTGCTGTTTTCCCCGACCTGAATGGAAGAGACGATATCATTTAAGAACGTTTCGTGTGGAACAAAATAGATGACGCCTGTAATGGCCGAACCATAGATCCCATCCGCATAGATTGGCGCCGCGACCATGATCGTCAGTTCCCCTGTGATCTTGCTGATCAGCGGCTCCGATACATAGACATTGCCCTGCATGGCCTGTTTGACATATTCCCGGTCGGAATAATCCTTCCCGTCAAAGATGCTGATCCCATCCACACCAATGACATTTCCGCGCTGGAAATCGTGCATGGCGGCACGCTCACTGACGATGGACTGTTTCTCCTCCAACGATACCGCCGGATCGGACAACTGCGGGATGCAGCCTGTATCCATGGCAACATTCTTGTAAGCTGCCAGTTCGTGCTGAACGCGTCCTGCCGCCTGGACTGCCGTTTCGCTCATCATCTGCTCCACTGTGGAGAGTGTGCTTGTATAATTTGCTGCAATACTGAACATTCCCACCGCAAGCAGCGCCACCAGGACAGTGATGCTGAGGCATAAGTTGATCTTTAAGCGTATGCTTTTCATTTCTTTTCCCCCGTTTACATTCCGAAAATATTGGATCCTATTCCCCACATATAATTATAGGAGGTATGGTTGTCACTTGTCAATAGTCTTGCACAGTCTCTTTGTCGCAGTAATGTCTCTGGTCAGCTGCCGCTCACGCCTGACAGTTTTGGTATCTATGTAATGAGCCCCCCTCTCATCACACACCACTCACCACCCGGACAGCGTACACTCTGTCAAGATAACGGGACAACGTTGTCAGCTCATCTTCCAGCGGATCCATACAGACATACTCCCTTTCTTCTGTCCCCACGATCAGCACATAGTGAAAACTGCCCAGTCCCCGCACGCGCACCCGCACGATCGGATAATGACCGTCGGCAAGACACTGCGCGATCTCTGTCTCTGATACCTCCCCGAATATTTCCGCGTGATACCCTTCTATCTTGTCGATCGCCGCCCACTGGATATTCCCTTCATTGTCATAGACATGATATTCCGAAAAAAGTGTATTTAACACGCCCGGAGTGATCTCATTGCCTGTCTCCATGCTGACTGCAGACGCGATACAGGTCACAAGGCATCCGGAAGATCTCATGGTAAATCCTGAATCACCGAGCGTGTCATCAGCCCAGATCTCATTGTCCTGGCGGTATGCCGCCGTCTCTTCCACAACCAGTTTGTCCTGACTTGGTTTCACGACAACGCTTCCCCGCACACGCAATGCTAAAAATCCTGTAACGAAAATGCTTCCTCCAAACAGAATACAGCATAAAAACTTCTTCGTTTGTCTCAATTTGTGCTCCTGCTTCATTTTAACCGTTTACCTCTCCGCTCTAAGCAAATCCTAATATCAATATTTTCATAAACTGCAGTTCCAAACTCCGCCAGGATTTTCTGCGCAAGTTTTATCCATAATACACGAGCGTGTCTGAAATAGTTTCAAACACGCTCTGTCAACAATTTATGAATTTCGCTGCTTTCAGCTCTCGGAATGCGCTTCTGTTCCTTCCTCCTCCGCGATCCGGATATGCACATCGCGCAGCTGCCGCTCGTCCACGGCTGCAGGTGCGCCCATCATCACGTCCTGCGCAGTCTTGTTCATCGGGAACGGAATGATCTCGCGGATGCTCTCCTCCCCCGCGATCAGCATGACCATGCGGTCAACCCCCGGCGCGATGCCGGCATGCGGCGGTGCCCCGTAGCAGAACGCATTGTACATTGCAGGGAACTTCGCCTTCACGTCCTCCTCGCCAAGTCCCACGATCTCAAACGCCTTCACCATGATCTCGGGATCGTGGTTTCGGACAGCTCCCGATGACAGCTCCACACCGTTGCACACGAGATCGTACTGGTATGCGAGAATGTCAAGCGGCTCTTTTGTCTGCAGCGCTTCCATGCCGCCCTGCGGCATCGAGAACGGATTGTGGCAGAACTCCAGCGCACCCGACTCCTCACCGATCTCATACATCGGGAAATCGACGATCCAGCAGAACTCGTAGTTTTCCTTCTTCATATAGCCGTCAAATGTATTCGCTAGCGTCTTTCTGATCACACCCGCCGTCTTCTGCGCCGTTCTCAGATCGCCCGCAGAGAGTGCGACAAAGCTTCCGTTCTTCAAGCCCAGGGCTTCGATCACGGCATCCTTCTTTTCCTGCACAAACTTGGATATGCCGCCGACAAGCTCCCCGTTCTCGTCAAGACGGAACCAGTATGTCTTCTGTCCGCTCACGACCTCGATATCCGCACACATCTTGTCGATCTGTTTTCTTGTCCCTGTGAAATCATCCGCAGCGACCGCCTTCACAGTCTTCCCCGCAAACGGCTCAAAACCGCAGTCCGCAAGTACATCCGTCGCGTCCTGCACCATAAGGCTGATGCGCAGATCCGGCTTGTCCGAACCGTAGCGCTCCATCGCCTCGAGATAGGGGATCCTCTTGAATGGCGGCGTGGAAGCCGCCTGGTATATTCCGAATTTGGCAAAGATCGGGGGCAGAACGTCCTCCATGATCGCAAACACATCATCCTGGCTTGCAAACGCCATCTCCATGTCAAGCTGGTAGAACTCTCCCGGCGAGCGGTCCGCCCGCGCATCCTCATCGCGGAAACACGGCGCGATCTGGAAATAACGGTCAAAACCGGAAGCCATCAGCAGCTGCTTGAACTGCTGCGGCGCCTGCGGCAGCGCATAGAATTTCCCCGGGTGGTTCCTCGACGGCACGAGATAGTCACGCGCGCCCTCCGGGGAAGAGCATGTCAGGATCGGCGTGGTGATCTCCATGAACTCATGACCGATCATCGCAGCGCGCAGCTCTGCAACGATCCTGCTCCTGAGCACGATCTTAGATTTCACGTTCGGGTTGCGCAGATCCAGATAGCGGTATTTCAGCCTGGTGTTCTCGTCCGCCTCCTTGGAGTGGTCGATCTGAAACGGCAATTCATTGTACCGGCATTTGCCCAATACCGTGACCTTCGACGGCACGATCTCGATATCGCCGGTCTCCATCTTGGGATTCTTGGCACTGCGCTCGCGCACCGTCCCCACGATCTCGAGCGTCGACTCATTGTTGACGGCGCCAAGCTGATCCATGATCTCCTCCGTCTCGACAACGATCTGCGTCTTTCCGTAAAAATCCCTCAGGACCAAAAATCCCAGATTTTTGCTGACCTTGCGCAGATTGTCATACCAACCGACAAGCTTTACTTCCTCCCCGACATTTTCCAGCCGCAGCTGGCTGCAATTATGTGTACGTCCCTGCATGATGAACCTCCCTACAGTATCTCTTCGTTTAATTGATTTCCAATAATTCTGTTTGCTGTTTTTAATACTAGCATTATTAAAAAACCGTGTCAAGGAGAATCGTTTTCACAGACTTCGCAGCGTGGTGCGAAGTCCCGGGCTGAACTGTAACAAGCATCAAGCCATGCAAAAACCTCTTCTCCGAACAGTATAGGCTTTTCTGCCAATTTCATTATTAAAATGATTACAGGAGATTTCCGGGATAATCAGGCAGGCACTGCAACTGGTATCATCACGGTCTGTACATATCGGATCGAATACACAATTTCTCGTTTCGACATAAACCTTATCTATCCGGGTTGCTTCATCAGCCTTTCAATCACGCAACTATGCGGTTTGACAATAATATCCTTGTCATAATTGATCCCGACGATCACAATCTCACCGACATAATCTTCCAGTGCCTGTGTATACTGTCTGCTTTTGATCTGCTGTATCGCTGTGTCAGCTGTCTTATTGTATTTTAATTCGACAACAAGCGCTGGTTTGTTTACAGACGGCAGCGGCAGAAATACAACATCCGCAAACCCACGCCCTGCAGGCAGTTCCCTTATAAGCCTGTAATCTTTCCTCGCACTGTAATACGCCAGACCAATTGCGCATCCAAGGGAATTTTCGTCGTTATAAGTCAAGATTGATGCCACTTCCGTATGAGCCCGGTCAAGTGCTCTGGCAACACTTTCAGCCTCCCCTCGCAAAGTGTCCTCCAAAAGCTTATCCGATGCCTTTAAAACACGCATTACATTCGACCATCCGCTCACACTCATGGCATTTTCAAATTCCCCGATAATCTCTTTATTCGGAATGAATGTCTCCTTTGCCTCCGCATCATAACCGAGATACCCTAAATGGATCAATAATGTCAAAACATCATCTTTCACCTCGAAATTGCGCATGTCATTCTGGAAACTCAACGTATTGACTTTAACGCGCTCCCCGCCGAGCATCTGCACAATATCTGACCGAAGCCCGTCAAAATCCATTTCTATATAAATTTTTAATGCCTCATATGTCTCTGTAGAAGTCCAGTAATCTGACAACACATGGCTCTTCATCGCCGCCACAACAGACCTGGGGTTGTAGATATGCCGAAACTGCCGGAACTGATAGCCGTCATACCAGCTGCTGACCTGTGCAAAATCCATATCGTATCTCTCGCACAGCCCCCTTACCTCATTCTCCGTAAATCCGGTGTATTCCTCATAGGCAAACTGGTCTGTCATTGAATATTCCCAGAACATATTCAGTGCAGAATGTTGACCGTACTTTTTTACTGGCAAAATACCTGTCATGTAGGCCAGTGCCACGTACGGCTGGTCTTTTAGAAGATCCCGCAGAAAATCAAGATATTGCTTCTGCATCATCTCCGACTCCTGCCTTTCGCGCATCACGCAGTCCCATTCGTCTATCAGAAAGATAAACTGCTTTTCGGTCTTAACATATATTTTCTCAAGAACCTCTGCCAAAATAGTATCCTGATCTGTAATCAGATTCCCGTACACCACTTTTAGTTCTTTGATTACAGCCTGTTCCAGGTATCCTGTCACATCATCATTCTTTGCCCGGATCAGGAACTGCTGTATATTCAGAAAGAGCACATTGTACTGATTCAAATGCTCCCGAAACGTCGCATCACTTTCTATCTCAAAACCCTTGAATAAATCTGACGAATCGCAGCCAAGACTATAATAGGCAGCAAGCATTTTAAGCGCCATCGACTTTCCAAAACGTCTTGGCCTGCTGACACAAACACACTGTTCTTCTGTATTGATCACTTTGTTGGTACATGCGATCAGTCCTGTCTTATCCACATAAATCTCCGAACGAACAGACTTCCAGAAACCTATATTCCCCGGATTAAGATAAATGCCCACGTGTTATCCCCCTATGCAATCCCACATTTCCGAAAGATAATATTCAAATCTTTCTTTTGGATTATATTCTCATCAATATACATGATCCCTTTAATCATTTCCTGATTTTTGACGTTCTGGTCTCTTTTGCAAACCTGAAAGGAATACTCAGTATTAAAATGCAGCCTTCTTTCCTTCCCGGAATCTGAAAATATTCCCATATATTGTCCTATTCTTTCCTTTAGTATAGCAATTATCACTGATGTATTCAATTGTTCTTTTCACTTTTTATGCGCTGTTGAAACCGCCTGGCGCATATGTTATACTACTATAAACTGAATTCACTCACACGCCAACACCTTTCTGCCCGCTCCGGCGCACACACGAATCAAAATGGTGAATGTTATCATCAGGAAAGGATGTAAACCAATGCCAGCATTACAACCCCAACCCGAAATTGTTACTCTGGAACAGTACGAAGCTCTCCCCGAAAATGTCAGAGCCGAAATCTTTGACGGACAGATTTCCTACATGGCAAGTCCATCACAATCTCACCAGATCATCTCTATGGAACTTTCGACTGTACTAAACATATATCTCAAAAACAAGAATGGTTCCTGCCGTGTATTTCATGCGCCCTTTGATGTGAAATTAAGTGATACACCGCTCACGATAGTGCATCCTGATCTGATGATCATATGTGACAAAAATAAGCTGGACGGAAAACGCTGTAACGGTGCTCCTGATTTTATCATTGAAATCGTATCACCCAGCAACCCTGCAGATGATTATATCCGGAAACTCTACTATTACAAAAATTATGGGGTTCGTGAATATTGGATCATAGACCCACAGCGAAGAAGTATTATGGTCAACTATTTTGAGCGCGATCTTCTCAATATCCCCTACACATTTGATGCTGTCTTGAAGGTCAATATATACGAAGATTTATACATCAATTTCTCTGACATCTCCAAACTGCTCAATACCTGAAAAACCACCAGAAGGTATACCCTCTGGTGGTAAAAATCCGAAAGGAGACACACCATGCACGTCATTACAGTGGGCAGCATCATAGAACGCGCCAGAAAAGAGCAGAAAGCAATCTCGCAGAAAACGCTGATCCAGGGAATCTGTTCTATACAGACTCTCTATGCGATCGAGACAAACCAGTACAAAACCGATATCCTGCTGGTGGATATTCTGTTGCAGCGTCTCGGAAAATCGCCCGACAAACTGGAGATCATCCTCTCGCAGGAGGCATACCAGCTTGTCCGCCAGCGGGATCTCATCGAAGAAGCAATCCTCCGGGGCAGGAAAGCACTCGCGGCTGCCGCGCTCGAAGCGTATCCAGCGCAGAACAATGTCAACCAGATGTACCAAAAAAGAATGCAGGCATGCCTGTCATACCGCATCGACAATGATCACGGGCACGCTGCCGAACTGATGCGGCACGCCATCGAACTGACCCTGCCGGACTTTTCTTATGAAAAGATCGAAGATTACCTGATCTCAACCGTTGAGATGGAAAATCTGCTCGCACTAGAACACGTGCAGTGTACCCGTGCCGCACAGTCAAACCTGCAGCCAGATACCAGACACCTGGAACTGTGCATGCAATACATCGACGATCACTTCACCGACAGCGAAGAACATGCTAAGATCTGTGCGAAATGCGCGTGGCTGCTCGCCAAAGCCTATCTGGATCAGGGTCAGGCCGCACACGCAATGGTGATCTGTGAAAAGGGGATCAATGAACTGCGGAGCCATACCATGATCTATTTTATGTTACCGCTGCTCGAACTGATGGTACAGATCGGAACCAGGCTGGGCATGGCGCCTGAGCAGAACAGATATGTCAAATATCTTGAATCTCTGCGATTCGTGTGGGATTCCTATGCCCAGCCATGGTATCCCACCGACATGCTGCTTCACAATTGTTATCAAAAAGAGTACCACCTGGATCATGAGCTCATCAAGTCTGAACGGACTGCAAGAAAACTAAGCCAGCAGGAACTGAGCGCTGGCATATACAAGAATGTTTCCTCCTTCTCGAACTTTGAAAAAGCAAAGGTAGCCCCAAATCGAAAAACGATTGAAAAACTGATGGAAAAGCTCAATATCGAGAGAGGGCTGTATAACGGCTTTGTGACCACAGATTCCTTTGAAGTCATGGAGCTGCGACATCAGCTCAATATCGCGCTGGCACATGATGAGTACCGGAAAGCCAAAGATCTGTTAGACCAGTTAAGGTCACAGCTGGATACAGCGATCGCCGGGAACAGGTATGTACTGGAAGATGCCGAAATACTGATCGATAGAAAGCTGCAGAAGATCACTGCAGAAGCGGCTATCGAGCGGCAGCGGAAATTGTTTGAAAGCCTCCTCGATACCAAAAAGGAAAAACTTCGTCATATCCCGATGCGCAACGAAGTCCTGATCATCAACCATTACTGCGGGATCCTTATAGGATCAGGTCAAAAAAATAAGGCAGCTGATCTATATACACAAACGATCGGACAACTCCGAAGAAGCCACATAGATGTCAGGTACAGATATCGTTCTTTTTCACTGCTTTTATGTAATTATGTATATTGTCGCAGAGACCACTCTACTGTTTGTGAAGTATTGAGAAATGAATTGTTCTGTGGAAAATCTTCTGTACTTTCGTTTTGTTTGATAGACCTCCTTCATATATGGGGCAAGGAAGAAAAATCTGACCAGAAATGCATGAAATTATCAGAATCCATATATTATATAAGTGATTTATATAATTTTATTAATGAAAAAAAGAAATTTGATGATTTTCTACTGAAAAAAGGAGTTAAAACAATACGTTAGTTATTATTACTAATGTCATTACGTTCAGGCCATTCAGAACAAACAGCAATTGATTCTTCATATATTGAAGCTTTGCAATCCGTTGCAGATATTACCACAACCATGAGCAATGGCAAAAACACTGTTTTCAGTAAATTTTTAGCATACTTTTCCATAAAATCACAACCTCCAAAAATTTTATATATTGTATACCACTTTCTTCGGTTTGTACATAACTTTTCGCTTGATTAAATTTTTCCAAAATATTAAAGCGAAAAGTTATATACAAAATTTTCCATCCGTGTATAATCAAATCTATCCAAGGCGCGCATGCGACAAATGACTATGGAAATACATGAAAGGAAGACTAATACAATGAAAGTTATAAACAAACCAGACAAAAATAAGTTTCACGGACGTGACGTTGATATTAAGTGTCTCGTTGGTGCTATTATTAAGTAACATTAACAGCGCTTAATTATCAATCGGGGGAAGATTTCATGCGAAATCTTCCCCATTTAATTCAAGGAGAACATTCATGAGAGAATCCATATTTAATTATCATTTCACCCTCAATAATAAGAAATACATCTTCAACACCAACAACAGCGGTCTGCTGGAACAAAATCCTACAGGTTTTACCGACGAGGAGAACTTTTATCTGATTGAAAATAACTTTTTGGTAGATGATGCTCTGGATGAAGCTGCTGAACTGGAAAAAGAAATCAACCAAAACATCAAAAACGGGACTGACGACCTGCAGCTTACGATCGCCCTGACCAACCAGTGCAATTTCAAATGTATCTATTGTTCGCAGGACAAGAATGAAAAAATGATGACAAAAGAAACCGCATGTGATATACTTAGTAAAATCGAAAAGATACTGACGATTCGCAAATATCAATCTGTACACATACACTATTTTGGCGGCGAGCCGCTAATGAATATCCCCGTACTGCTCTATCTTGATGGACACCTGAAAGAGATCTGCGCATTACACGAGGTTCCATATCGTTCCCATATCACCACAAATGGATCTCTCCTTAACGATGAAATACTGGAAAAAGTAGGTTTTCACTCCATACAGCTGACCTTTGACGGAATGGAACAGACGCACAACCACTTTAGAGTTTCTGATTCTTTTCATTTTCAGGAGGAATTGGATCTCATCAGAAGGGTTCTCGTCAAAACACAGGCATCTGTCGTCTTTCGCATGAACATATGCCGCCAAAACAGAGCGGATGCCTTGAAACTGCACCGCTATATCATTGAGACATTTGGCAGTGAACGGATCAAAATCGCACCAAATCCAATGGTCAGATTTCATAAAAACGATCCCTTTGATATGCTGACTCCCAATGAATTTGCAGACACCCTGTTTCAAATCCGGCAGCTAATGGACATACTGACTGGTGAATTTGACCTCCCCACGCCAAAGCCACTTCCCTGCGGCTTTCCCTATGGAAATGCATACGCCATCAATCCTGATGGAAGCTGCGGTTTCTGCAGTAGTTTCCAGAACGGAAAAACCAAATTTTCAGATGTTGACATCTCTGCCAAAAGAGAACTTAAGTTCCGTACAGAATGCAGAACCTGCAAATGCCTGCCGCTGTGTCTCGGCGGATGCCCGGCACAGACAGAACAGGACACCGAATGCTGTATCCCGGAAAAATATCGAATGCAGGATATTATCGCACACTACATAGCCAGGATGCAGCCAGCATGATATCCATAAACTGAGGAGGTTTCTACTATGAAAACCAAACAATTGAAAAAATATCCCTTTCCCATCTTGATGATGGCTGTCACGTTCGGCATATCCCTGCTGCTCCCTTATCTGTCCGGCTATCTGATCGATAACCTTCTCGCATCCCGCGACACCGAAAAACTGTGGGGCTGGTTCTTCATAACTTTTCTCACTGTGGTCACAAGCATGGGATTCACATTTTTTTTCTGCAACTATAATCTCAACCGATTCATCGTCATAAACAGCCGGATCCTGCAGAACAAAGCCATAGCGGATATCCTGCATATGAATCCGTCCCTGTTTTCCAAAAAGGATAAAGGCTATTACTACAATCTCTGCACCAACAGCTGCACAAGTTATTCCGAGGTGCACGAGGAAATGTACTGCAACCTGATCGGCAATTTATTATATGTCATCGCGCTGCTTGCAGTCATCTCCTGCACAAACTGGATCTTTGGCATCTTTTTCCTGATTTATGGCATCCTGCTCGCCGTCATCTCCCTGTATGGCTCCAGACCGTTGTTTGATATGCAGAAAGACGTGCTGACACGCCAGGATTCTTTTTTGTCAGAAAACAGGAATATCATCGAAAACAAGCTGGGAATCAACGCACTGCACACAGAGGCTTTCTTTCAGGAAGAATTTGGCAAATGCTGCAGCCATTATACCAAATATGTCCTAAAATACAAATTCTGGTATTATGTATGTGTCTATGCCCCCACCATGATCAACAAGATCTTTGGTGTCGTATATCTCTTTATCGCAGCGCTGCTCGTGTTCCGCGGCTCGGTCACAGTCGGTATCCTGATGATGGGGTACCAGTATCTGGAATCCTTTTCGGAACCGATCGCAACCGTATGCAATATCCTGACGCGCTACAAATCCAACAAGATCCACGTTGACCGCGTCGACCAGTTATCCATAGATGCCGAGCAGGAAAGCGAGACAGAGAAATATAAAACAGACCAGGAAGCGCTCTTCCTGGCAGAATCTTTTGACTTTTATAAAGGCGGCCAGCCGGACGATTTCCTCTATCACATTGACTCCCTCTCTCTAAAAAAGAACGGCTTGTACGTGATCAAGGGGGAGAACGGCAGCGGGAAAAGCATGCTGCTGAACCTCATGCTCGGAAATGTCAGCCCGGAGCATTCCAGGGGAATCTTCTCGCTCACCCGGGACATTCATGATACAGCCTTTCTCACGTATCCTTTTTTTGCTGTCAATGGCAGTTTTGACGACAATCTCTTTGGGATCACAAAGAATGAAGCGCTGCTCCGGACGCTCAACATTGACTTCGCAGACAAAGAAATCACAAACAATCCCATCAATCTAAGCTACGGACAGCAGCAGAAGCTCGCCCTGTTGCGCGTATTTGGGACAGACCAGCCGACGCTTTTTCTCGATGAACCGCTGTCCAATCTGGACGCGGAAACACAAAGCCAGGTAATTGACTATATCAAATCGTTAAAAGGGAAAAAGACGCTCCTCGTCGTCATGCACAGCGATGAACTTGACGACTCCGCTGACGGCATCCTGTGGATCAATGACCATAAAATGATCCTGAACAAACATGTTTCGTGATCCTCTCTCGACATTCAGCGGCTGTCCTGTCAGGGACAGCCGCTTGCTCATCCTATGCCCCCGTCTCGACCACGGTCTTGAACAGCGCGCGCTCCTCCAGCACTTCCTGGAAGCTCCTGCCCAGATCGTTCCCCGGAATGCCATAGCCCTTGATCTCGTTCATGTACGCATCGTAGTCACAGATGTAGATGTACACCCTGGAGATGTCATGCCCTGCGATCGCAAGCGCGCTGCTGCTGTAGCCGCTGCTCTCGATCTTATTGCCGTTTGCGTCGAGCGCTACCGCGATGATGTCTTCACCCTCGGTCGTGTTCAGCGTCATTTCCACCGCTGACAGTTCGATGCTCCTGACTCCGATGCCTGCCTCGTTCGTCTGGTTGACCTCGATCACGCGGGATGCGCTGTCCTTTTGTGTGATCGTCAGATCGTAACTCCAGCTTCCCTCCTGCCACCAGTTCTCATATTTGTTGGGATAATCAAAGCACTCCTGCGGCAGTGTCTTCATGTACGCCTGCCATTCCTCGTCGCTCATGTTATCCAGCTCCTCCCCGGACTTTTGTCCCTCCGACGGGAACGGGAGCGGCTGTGCCAGATCCCCGACTATGCTGGAAATGTCGAGTTTCATGGTGAACGTCTGGGGGATCTCATACTCATCCACATACTGTGCATAATTCTCACTCGTCAGCAGCAGCTCCTCTCCTGCCGCAACCGCTTCCTCGTACGCCTGTATGTATTTGCGCTCATCTTTATTGATCTCTGAATAGTCGATCCGCAGGATCCCCTCAAACGTCTGCGCGTCCACGAATTTCCCCTCGATCAGGCGCAATGACTGAATGGTATCGGAGCGGAACGAATACTGTTCGACCGTCTTCAGCGACAGGCTCTGCGTCCCGTCTGTAAAGAGCGCCATCTCCGGGAACGCCTGCGCATTCTTGACATTCACGCCGATGTACACCGCCTGATTCGTGGCGTACTGCTCCGTCAGCGTGATCGTGATATCCCCCGACGTCTTCTGATAGACCGTCGTATCACGCACGCCCTCCTCGCCGGACGCCTCCTCATCCTTTGACGCGTCCCCGCCTTCCTGGTACAATACCACTGTATCTTCTTTGGGAAGCTGTCCGAACGAAAAGATATCCGCGATCCTGGAAAATATGCCTCCCAGCACCGGAATCCCGCTCGCCAGCACCGGATTCATGACGCAGAACGTCACCATCAGCGCAAACACCGCCGCAACACTTCCGATTCCCACACTTATTTTTTTGATTATATTTAATTTATTCGTGCTCTTTGTTCCGCCCTTTCCAGCACTTGCATTTCTGATCATCCGATATGCCTCCTCCACCTTCGCATCAATGATTTCACTCGGTTCCAGATCAGCCCCCAGGATTCTTCTCAGTTCACTTTCATGCATCATATCATTCTCCTTCTCTCACCGCATTCTGACTGTGTACAGGTGCGCTGTCCTGTCAGGCAAACTTGTCAGCCTTGCCTTCCAATGAGTCGCGCAGCTGCTCCTTGCCGCGGTGCAGCCTGCTCTTGACCGTATTTTCGTTCATATCGAGAGCCTGCGCGATCTCCCTGACCGTAAACTGCTCCCCAAAATACAACTGGAAGATCACCCTGCTGTCATCCGGCAGCACGGAGAGCATCTCGCGAAACTCCACATCCGCCTTTCCGGCATCGCAGACTGCCTCCTCGCTGTAGTCCTCCAGATACGCTTTGCGCTGGTTTGACCGATACTTTTTCGTACATCTGTTGATCAGGATCCGGACAATCCATGTCCTGAAATACTCCTCCCTTTTCAGGCTGCCTATGTGCTCGTAGGCATCTAGTATCGTGTCCTGCATGACATCCGCGACATCCTCATCGTTCCTCAGATATCCAAGCGCAACCCGCCGCAGCGTCATTTTGCAGTCCTCGATCAGATTGATAAACGCATCCGCATCGCCGCGCCTTGCGCGTACCACCATTGTATTGAACGTATTCATTTTCCTCCTCCGCTCTGTTCCGTACACCCGATATCCCCTGCAAGGCAGGCGCTGTGGGAAGTCAACCGTCACAGCTCCCTGTCATCTGACTATTCCGGGCGCACCGTCTCATTTGTTAGACCAAATCGATTCAGCTTTCATAGATTAGATACCGCATGACGCGATTTGGTTGCATCAGATTCCAGAAAGCAAAAAAAAGACCTTTTTTGGTCTTTCTTTTGCACGCTTGCTTTTGCTTTTTTTATCTATATGCCGCAGATCTCCTCGATCCGCTGCAGCTCCTCATCGCTGAACCTGACATTGGACAGCATGCCCACGTTGTCGATGATCTGCGCCGGCTTCGACGCCCCGATCAGCACACTCGTGATGTCCCCGTCCCGCAGGATCCACGCCAGCGCCATCTGTGCCAGACTCTGCCCGCGCTCCCCGGCGATCTCGTTGAGCGCCCTCACCTTGTCGATCGTAGCGCTGCCCAGCGCGTCCTCCTTCAGGAACCTGCCGTCTGTGCGGATCCGGCTGTCCTGCGGGATCCCGTCGATATAGCGGTTCGTCAGAAGCCCCTGCTCCAGCGGGCAGAACGTGATGACGCCGATGCCGTTTGCCGCCGCGTAGCCCTTCAATCCATCCTGCTCGATCGTCCTGTCAAACAAGGAATATTTTCTCTGGTTGATGATGAACGGTGTGCCCATCTTCCGGAAAAGGTCCGCGATCGCGATCGTCTCTTCCTTATTGTAATTGGAGATCCCGACATAGAGCGCCTTCCCGCTGCGAACGATGCCGTCGAGCGCTCCCGCCGTCTCCTCGAGCGGCGTGTCCTTGTCCGGTCTGTGGTGATAGTAGATGTCCACATACTCAAGCCCCATGCGCCTCAGGCTCTGGTCAAGGCTCGCGACAAGATACTTCTTGCTGCCCCAGTTTCCGTAAGGTCCCGGCCACATATCGTACCCCGCCTTTGTCGAGATCACAAGCTCATCCCTGTACACGCCAAGCCCCTTCGCCAGAATGCGCCCGAAATTCTCCTCCGCCGCCCCGTACACCGGACCATAATTATTGGCGAGATCAAAGTGCGTGATCCCGCTGTCAAATGCGGTGTGGCACATGGACTGCATGTTGTCAAAGCCGGCGTTGGAGCCAAAATTGTGCCACAGTCCCAGGGAGACTGCCGGCAGCATCAGCCCGCTCCTCCCGCAGCGGTTATACTGCATCGTGTCGTACCGTTTATCGTTTGCTGTATACATTTCGATACCTCTCTTCCTAAGAAACCGTGCAGAAACATCCTGTCGGCAGTTTGCCATATAGTCATCAGTCCCTGTTGATCCGTTCCTTATTTTTCAGTATAACAGATTGGCATCAAAACCGATAGACGAATATCCGTTTTATTTTCTGTGTTCATAAATCGTTCATAGTTCTTTGAAAAATTATTCAATAAAACAACACGATTTGGACATTTAACCACTCTATACTATAAACATAAGGTGATACGAAAGATACCTTACAGACAACAAGTGGTAACTTTACTTATTAATAACTTTTTCATAATATATGCCAAGTGGTCGAAAGATTACTTGGCATCCTCCCTTTTATGCGGTATTTTCCAAAATTTAATTTTTCTTGCATTATATTCCATTTTCGTGTATAAATATAGATAAGGCTTTATGCTCCTAAAGAGAATATTCCACCTACGACAGAACGGGCTGTCCGAATGGGATGTTCTCTCTTTTTATGCATTTCATCTGCAGTCTGAATCAAACGATCATCTTGTGAAGGAGGAATTTTTATGCTTGAACTGATAGCAAACGTCAATAGCGCCGTCAACGGCGTGGTGTGGGGGATCCCGATGCTGATCCTGATCATCGGCACGGGGGTCTATCTCACTGTGCGGACCAGGTTTTTCCAGATCACACATGCCCGCCATGTGGGCGCAAAGACCATCGGCGGCGTGTTCAGGAAGGGAAGCAGTGTCACCAGCTCGAAGGAAAAGGCTTCCATATCCCAATTCCAGGCGCTGTGCACCGCGCTCGCCGCAACCATCGGTGTCGGCAACATCGCAGGTGTCGCCGCCGCCATCGCCGCCGGAGGGCCCGGTGCAGTCTTCTGGATGTGGCTCTCCGCCTTTTTCGGCATGATGACAAACTATTCCGAAAATGTGCTCGGCATCTATTACCGCCGCAAAAACAGCCACGATGAGTGGTGCGGTGGCGCCATGTACTACCTGAGAGACGGTCTTGGCTCCAAAAAGGGCTGTGACGCGATCGGAAAGGTGCTCGCCGTGCTGTTCTCCATCTTCTGTATCCTCGCCTCGTTCGGCATCGGAAACATGAGCCAGGTGAACACCATCTCCGGCAACATCACCTCCGTGTTCAAGATCGACGCGCTCGACCGCATGATCGTCATCGGCACTGCCAGGGTCAACCTCTACGCGCTGATCGTCGGACTGCTGCTCATGGTACTCGCCGGGCTTGTCATCGTCGGCGGCATCAAGCGCATCGCACAGGTCACGGAGAAGTTCGTGCCGTTCATGGCATGCGCTTACATACTGGGCGCTCTGGTCGTGTTCATCGTCAATATCGGAAAGATCGGTGAAGTGTTCGGCGCGATCTTCTCCTTTGCCTTCGGATTCAGGGCTGTGGGCGGCGCCGCTGCCGGGCTTGCCGTCAAGAGTGCCGTCACATGGGGATTTAAGCGCGGCGTCTTCTCCAACGAGGCAGGGCTTGGCTCCTCTGTCATGGTCCACTCCGCGTCCAATGTCGTGGAACCTGTCAGACAGGGCATGTGGGGCATCTTTGAGGTGTTTGCGGACACGATCGTAGTCTGCACGCTCACCGCGTTCTCGATCCTCTCAACCGGCCTGATCGACCTGCAGACAGGCGCGATGCTCTCCGCAAACGAGCAGACCGCGCTTGTGAGCGAGGCGTTCGGCACTGTATTCAACTTTGGCGGCGTGAATGTCGGCGGCGCCTTCATCGCGATCGCGATCCTTCTGTTCGCCTTCTCCACCGTCCTCGGCTGGAGTTATTACGGCACGAAAGCGTGGGAATTTTTATTCGGCACAAAGGCTACGATCATCTACAAGGTCGTGTTTGTCGTGTTCATCGTGTTTGGCGCAACGATGAACCTCGACCTTGCGTGGGACATCTCCGATACGTTTAACGAG
>CAJUQU010000007.1 GCA_910588595.1 uncultured Lachnospiraceae bacterium
CGAGATGGTTGTCAGTGACTGGAGTTCAGACGTGTGCTCTTCCGATCTGCCCTTCATAACGACATAGAATCCGTCCTCCCTGCGCGTCACCGCAGCCATGCCGTAGCATCCCTGCAGCGCGCAGATCCCTGCGTGATCCCCCACTTTCAGCGCGCCCGCATCCACTGTTACCTCCGCCGCACACTGCGGGAAGAGCATGCGCTGTGTCAGTATATTGGACGCCTGCAGCAGGCTCTGGCATATTGTTCCGGTCTCGACCCAGAGGACGCCACGCTCCGTGTCTCGCCCGATCAGGTTCAGATCCGGCTCGTGGTTGAACTGCCACACACTTTTCAAGCCGTAGCATCCGTACTGCTCCTGCTCTGTCTCCTCCGGAAGACCGGACGCTTTCCTGAAATCATCGCTCTGCACCAGCGGGACGTATGTGTGCTTTTCCTCAGGACAAGGGATTTCAAACTGTTGTGGTATGCGCCTGTCCCTGCCAAATACCGGATAGTCCGCCTCCCATGTGACAGGCACCAGCACCGGAATCCTGCCGACTGCGCCGTGATCCTGGAACAGCACTGCATACCAATCTCCGCCGGGCGTGTCCACGATCCCTCCCTGTGCCACACCCTGACCGCAGTACCCCCTGTCGTCGACCAGAACGTCTCCCCCGGAAAACGTGCCGTCGATGGTATCTGCCACAAAGCACGCCTCCGTGCGCATCCACCTGTCCCACAGGGAATGGATAAAGAACAGATAGTACTTTCCGTTTATTTTGTAAAAGTGCGTCCCCTCATACCCAAGTCCCGGGTGCCCTGCATCGCTGACCGCCAGACGGTGCAGCCCGCCCGCAAGGGGCGCCGTCAGTCCGGCATTGAGCTGTGTGATATAGATATCCTTGCCCCCGTATGCGATGTACGCGTCGTCCCCGTCAAACAAGAGGGAACAGTCGTGGTAAAAGCCCTCGATCTGATGCTTTTCCCACGGTCCGGCGATCGCGCCTGACGTGTACAGATAGGTCTTACCCGTATCGTTTGCGACAAAGCAGACATAAAACTTATCCTTGTGATAGCGCAGGGACGCCGCCCACATGCCCTTGCCGTACACGTTTTGTCCGCCCTCCAGCCGCTGCCCGGGCGTGCTGTCCAGACGGTCGTACACAAATGCCGCGTGCTCCCAGTTCACCAGGTCGTACGAGCGCAGAATCTCCCCGCCCGGCATGAAATGCATGGTCGTCGACACCATATAATAAATATCCCCGACACGTATCACATCGGGATCGGGATAATCCAGTCTTGTGATCGGATTGACCTCTGCGTCCTGTATTTGAATCTTACTCTCCATGTTCATATGCTTCTCCTATTTCAATTTGTCTAATTCATAGCGCCCTGATCTACATAGTACTGCGCCTGTGCGTGGAACATTTCCGCGTAGATCCCGCCCTCGCGCACCACAAGCTCGTCGTGCGTGCCGTATTCTTTGACGGTGTCCTCCGCAAAGACCGCGATATGGTCGCAGAAACGGCAGCTCGACAGGCGGTGCGAGATGTAGATCGCCGTCTTGCCGCCCACCAGCGTGTGGAACTGTCTGTAGATCTCGTACTCCGCGATCGGGTCGAGCGCCGCCGTCGGCTCGTCCAGGATGACGATCGGCGCATCCCGGTACAGTGCCCTGCTGATCGCTGTCTTCTGCTGCTGGCCGCCTGAGAGCTCCACGCCCTTCTCGTCAAAACTCTTGTAGATCGTCGTGTCAAGCCCGTCGGCAAGTTTCTGCGCGTCCTCGTACAGCCCGGTCTGTGTGAGCACCTGCTCGAGCCGCTTTTCGTCGACAGTCTCAAGTCCCGGCGCCACGTTCTCCCGCAGGCTGAACGCAAAGAGCTTGAAATCCTGAAACACCACCGCAAAGAGCTTTCGGTACTCCTCTTCCGCGTACTCCATGATGTTGACGCCGTCAATGCAGATCTCGCCTTCCGTCACCTCATACAGACGGCACAGCAGCTTGATGAAAGTCGTCTTTCCCGCGCCGTTTAAGCCCACGATCGAGAGGTGCTCCCCCTGCCTGATTGTGAGGTTTAAGTGGCGCAGCACATACTTCTCCGAACGCGGATAGCGGAAGCTCACGTCGCGGAATGTGATCACATGCCCGTCTGCACCTGTGTCCACCAGACTGCGCTCCCCTGTCTGCATCGCCGCCGGATAATTCAGAAACAGAATGAACTGATACGCATATCCGCAGCGCTTTTTGATATCCATCGCGTTGAAAATGATATTATGCAGGCTGTTGTAGAGCTGCGTCGCCGACAGCGTGCACATGGTAAAATCACCCACAGATATCACCCTGCGAACGGCAAGCAGACCGATATAGAGATAGCTGATACCGTCGCGCAGCACATTCACAACGTCAATGCCCCAGTTGTACCGCATCTGCGTAAGCGCCTGCCCCTGCCAGGTGTCTGTCATCTGATCCGACTGTTCCTTTGCCTTGTCCCCCATCATCCGGCTGCTGTCGTACAGACGGATATCCTTTCCATACTGGAACGTTGCCAGCTGGAACAGTACGTAGCTGAAAATGCGGTTGATTTTGGAGAGCTTGAGAAAGTTCCTTGCCTCGATCCCATTGTTGCGCGCTACCAGCCACGAGATCAGCAGAAGGGCGATCAACTGGACCGGCAGCAGCAGCGGGCATCTGGTAAAGATCAGCATCGTCACGCCAAAGAGCACCGCCGCATTCAGCACGATCCGATAAACACAGTCGAGAATGCCGACCACGCCGCCGCTGTACCACGACATGCCCTCCCGCGCCTTGTTGAGCTGGTCGAGCGCGTCGGGATCCTCCGTGTGCTCGTAATCCATCTGCATCGCATGTTCGGCAAGCATCACGTCACAGTACTCTTTGAACCACTCGTCAAGTTCCCCTTTCGTGCGCTCCGCCACGCTGTTCGTCACCCGCACCAGCGCGCCCATCCCGACGTCCAGCGCAGCGTACAGGACGAGCAGCTGCAGATGTTCCGACAGCGCCGCCCCCTTCGTCACCAGCAGCAGTTCGTCGAGCAGCAGCTTGGGGATCAGCACATTCTTCATCGTGGTGGCGGCGTTTCCGACAAACAGTATCAGATAACTGGCAAACAGCGCGGGTTTCTCCCGCCATGCGACGCGCAGCATAAATGCAATCGTCCTTCTCACCTCACGCATGATTCTGCACCTCCTCCACATAATACTGTGCCTGTATGCGGAACATCTCCGCGTACTTTCCATCCTGTTCCATCAGCGTGTCATGGGTGCCAAGCTCCGCAAGCTTTCCGTCCACAAACATCGCCACCCTGTCACAGAAGCGCGTCGAGCTCAGCCGGTGGCTGATATAGACCGCCGATTTCCCGCCGATCAACCTGTCAAAGTCCTCGTACAGACGGCTCTCCGCCAGCGCGTCGAGCGCCGCCGTCGGCTCGTCGAGCACCACGATCGGTGCGTCCTTGTACAGTGCCCGCGCAAGCGCCAGCTTCTGCCGCTCACCGCCGGACAGATCCACGCCGTCGTCATAGATGACCTTCAGCATCTGCGTGTTCACGCCACCCGGCAGCTCGGCAACCTTCTCCGAAAGCCCCGCATCCCGCAGGCGCGCCTCCGCTTTTGCACAGTCCGTCTCCTCAGGCGGCTGCATGGACACATTCTCGGCGAGCGGGAACGCGAACAGCTCCACCGTCTGGAATGCCGGCGCAAACAGCTTGTAATAGCTGTGCTTGTTGTACGCTTTCACATTGACGCCATTCAGGAAGATCTCTCCTTCTGTCGGCTCATAGAGACGCAGCAGCAGCTTGATAAAAGTCGATTTCCCTGCCCCGTTCAGCCCGACCACGGCAAGCCGCTCCCCCGCCTTCAAAGTCAGATCCAGGTGCTCCAGGGCATACCGCTCCGCCTTGGGATAGCGGAAGGACACATCGCGGAACGTAAACTCATAGTCCGCCGACACGGGCACCGGTATACCGCCGACATCCTCGTCACCGCCGTCAAAGTCCATGAAACTTCGGTAATCATCGACCTCCCTGCTCCTTGCGATCAAGTTGGCGCCCCCCCGCATGACACTCCACACCGCATCCGCAAAAGCGTTGTAGGAAGCAATGTACAGCGTGAAACTGCCGAGCGTCATCCTGCCGGTCACAACCGAGTAGATCAGCCACGCATAGATCAATCCCTGGCTGAGGATCAGCGTATTGACCGTGAACAGCTTGTGGCGCTGCCATATGCGCTCGTGGGTCCGCTGCTTCTCAAAGCGCTCCGCCATCAGATCCCGGTATTTCTGCAGCAGCCACCCCGTCAGCCCAAACATGCGGATATCCTTCGCAGATGCAAAATCCGTCGCGGTGTTGTCCATATATCTTTGTTTGCGCCACCATGTGGAGAGCTTATCCCACACCTGCTCTTTGTCCGCCTTTGAGATGCGGTTAAAATACCAGAAATCCAAAACGAGCGTGATGAGCAGCGGGTTTGCCACCCCCAATATGAAAAATCCTGCCACTGCCACGCTCAGGTTCATGAGCAGATCCGCCATCTCGTGGATCATCCCCTCCAGACCGGAATTGTTGTTTGACACTGCCCGCTCCGCTTTCTGGCAGCAGTCCATCACATCGCTGTCCTCGAGATGCTCATAGTCGATGCGCATGATCTTGAGATTCTTCTCCTGTATCATCTTCATTCTGATATTGATAAACCGCCACCATCGATCATTGTAGTAAAACGTCTGGAGCAGTGCCGTCACAAGCCGGGCTGCACAGAAGACGCCGATGATCCAGACCAGCCGCTCCCCCGCGCTCTGTCCTGTGATGCTGTCAACGACGATCTTGGACAAAAATCCCCACAGATACTGCGAAAACGGCGCGCAGACAGCCCCAAGCAGAAACAGCAGGAGGACATGACTGTCCACCCGCACGATATTTTTCAGCATGTATCTGATGTTGCTCAGCACACCGTATTCCACATGCAGCGGATTTTTTTCCGCTTCTTTTTCCTTTTTTTTGCCTTTTTTCATGATCCAAATCCCCTTTGCCCATCTCCATGACGGCATTTTCTCCCGCCTCATTAAAATGTGGAACAGTACCAAATCAGCTCACAACGCCAAATCCAAGGATCGTAAATTCTTTGTCCTCGTCTCCGGGCTGCATCCTGACTTCGACGCGCCATGTCCTGCGCTCCCTGTTCTGGAAGCAGATCAGTGGATTGCAGTGCGTCCAGCCGTTGACCTTCGGATCCGCGAAAAGCACTTCCTCACCGTCCACAAACACCCGTGCACAGCCCGCGTTCGGCGCACCCGAATCTTTGTTCACCATCAAAAGACCCGTACAGCAGATCTCCATGACAAAAGGTTCTGCGCCTTTTGTGTGCTTCCAATTATAGGGAAACTCCTTGGTCTGTGTCAGATCCCTGTTCATCTCGACACCCTGCAGCTCCTCGTCCGTATCCGCAAAATCCCCGGGCGACACGATTTTCACAGTGTCCGCCTCGCTGTCCCGATCATACAGCCAGACCTGCTCAAAGGCATCGCCGATCACAGCCGGGACTGCCGCCAGATCGAGCGTGTCCTCGTCCATCGGACTGCTGTCCACCTCCTGCATCAGATAGACCAGCCCGTCCGACATGATCTGGTGCCCGATATTTGTCGGGTGGAAACAATCGTAAAAGAACTGGTTCTTCGTGACGACTTTGCCCTCGCCCGCCTTCCTGTAAAACTGCTCCACCACGCAGTCCCGCGTGCTGACCATCGGCAGATGATACCGTTCACCCACGACACCGAGCCGCTCCTGCAGATTCCAGTCATTGGCAAACACGGCAAACAGCAGTATGACAGCGGGCTTATTCTTTGCCGCGAGGATCTTCCTGACCAGCGATTCGTAGCAGACGCCCTTCGTCTCATCCCCCTCGTCGTTCACCGCGAACTCCACGACCACGATGTCCGGCGTCACGGATCCGTCCCTGCACACGTCGCGCTCGTAGCGGATCATGCCAAGCTCGGAAGGCGTTCCGCCCACGCCCGCCTTGACATAGTGGATATTCTCATCCACGCCCTTTCCTGCAAGACGGCACAGTCCCTCGAAGGTCCGCCATGCATAACACTTCGTGTTGATGGGAACCGCGCCCGCGCCCTGTGTGATCGAGCCGCCGATAAAGGCGATCGTGGTGTCCTCCCCCCGCTTTGCCCGCTCGATGGCAGCCTTCAAGCGCGCGTTGTTCCCCGTCTGCACCAGGGATCTTCTCAGCATTTCCTGATATGCGCTGCACGCAAAATCAACCTGTCCCTCCTCCTCCGGCTCCGGCGCGGTGAACCCGTCGTTCAGATAAAACTTCACCGCCACCTGCGCCTGCGCTGCCGCGCCGTCCTTCTGCGGCTCATCGAACACAAAGCGGATCTGTCCCGGAATGTCGTCATCGTCCGACCAGTCACAGTCCGACAGATCCAGCACACACTCCATACCGTCCGCCGGAACCTCCATGCGAAGCGTCGTGCCCGAGCCGTACATATCGGATTTCCCGTACATCTGAAACACAAACTCCGCCTTTTTGTCCGCGCCATCCATCTCCACGCTGACGCCGATGCTGTGCACCAGACGACGGAATCCCTCCGTCGTCGCAAGCAGGTCGAGCATCTCCTCGTCCGTGATGCCGCCCACGATCCGGGCGCTCGATAACATGCGCCCGTCATTCAAGTATATGAACTGAACTCCCGTTCCATCCGGCTGTGCAGATCCCGCGACCTGCTTGTTTCTCATGATATAAAAACCGGGCCGTTTCTTCTCCGGATCCTTCGGTGCTTTTGGTCCTCCCATAATCGTTATCTCCTTATCATATTCAATCAATCCTTTTCGCCCAGGCCTCTTTGCGGCAGCCTTCTATTTCCGCCAGCTCTCGACAGGCCCCAGATAGGACTCCGGCAGTCTGGTCTTCTCCGGATACAGGACGATCCGCTCGAGCACGATGCCCGGGTCCGCCGCGTAGAAATACAGCTGGTTCTCTCCTTTTCTCACAGGAACGACGGATTCGATCACGCGGGTATTGTCGAGCACACCGCGGTTCCACTCCTCGCATGAACAGTCCGCATGGAAGGAATCCGACACGGTGTCGAGCGTCTTTTTGCGCTCCCCGTTGATCGAGAAGGCAAGACACATGCGCTTTCCCTTCTCGACCGGATTCCTGGGCAGCAGATAAAAGCGTATGATGTAGTCCCCCTCGTTCTCCGCCGCAAACATGTAGCGCAGATACGGCGCCTCCGCCGCGTCGATCCACGATTTCGTGACGGGAAAAGCCTTCACCGCGGAACCCATCCTGCCAAGGTGTTCGATGACTGCGAAGCCCTCGTCCCCCACATCCTTTTGTTCCGTGAAGCCGTCCGCGTTCATGGCGATGTAGCCCTGCCGCTCGATATAGGTGCCCGCTGCGCAGTCGTTCACAGCCTCATCCGCAATCAGCTCGAGCCTGCCAACCGTCTTCTCACCGTTTGAAAACGTGACATCGATCTCGATCAGCGCGCGCTCCCTGCCCTTTAACTTCGACCTGTCGCAAGTCACCACAACGCTTTCGCTGCCCTTTGTCAGGCTCTCGACATTTCCCTGTGCCGCGTCAAAGCAGACCCAGGGTCTGTCGCACTGTATGCTGTATGAGAAATCCACATCCCCGCGGCTGCCGATCTCGATCACCACGTCCCTGGTGTCCGGTCTGGTGAAATCGTCGTTGCTCGGATAACGGCTGTCCTGCCAGTGCGCGCCCAGATGGTACGCCTCCCCGCCGCGGAACCCGACGATAATCTTCGCCATCGGAAGCGGGATCACCTCCTGCACCGTCGGATAGGTCCAGTTGTGGGCATCCCAGCTGCGGAAACCTGTGTGCGCAGAGTCCATCATATGGTTCCACTTGCCCTCCGCCAGCGCATGATAGGACTGCACATACTGACGATCCTTCACTGCGCGCCAGCGGATGCTTGCGACGTAGGCGTTTGCCCCCATGCTGCCCTGCTTTGCATAAAATGCATTCCAGCCCGCCTCGATGTGCATCAGGATCAGGTTGAGGGATGCCATCGCCGGATAATAGATCATGCTGCCATACGCCGCCATGCACTCCGCAGGCATATGCTCCCGCAGCCGCTTTGCCGTCTCCATCAGACCGTGCACCTCGTTCCAGACACGCTCCCCCTCCCGGAAATGGCAGGGATGATAGATCGCCGGCGACATCGCCTCCGGATGCCTTGCCGAATTCCACTTGGTGTAGCCGTCCAGCAGCGTCAGCAGATCCTGTTTGTCCTCCCTGTCGAGGCGGCTTCCGAACTGCTGCTCGATCCATGTCTTCACATAATCCTCGGTCTTGTTTTTCTGACTGTACGTCTCGTAGTCGTACGCCAGATCCATAAAATAGCACAGCGGGTACTCCGCGCCCTTGAGATCTCCCACATTGACGATCCAGAGCTCGCGCACACCGTACTCGTAAGCCTGTGTCATCTGCTCCCACGTCTTGGTCAGGCGCGCCGTGTTCTGCCACTCGTAGCTGATCGGTCCGCCGTGGTAATCAAAGTGATAGTACATGCCGTAGCCGCCGGGATGTTTTCTGTCCGTCTCATTCGGCAGCCCTCTCGTGTTGCCGAAATTGTCCTCGCAGAGCAGCAGGATCACATCGTCAAGCTCCTCCCATCCGCGCAGCCCCTCGCAGGTCGCATCTCCGTAATAATAATCTTCCACCTCTTTGTAGATGGCGAGCATGCGCGGGATATCCTTCAAGTCCTTGTCCATGTACTCGCGCAGCAGTGCGTGCTGTGCCATGATGGCGTCCTTGATGACCTGCACATTGTCCGCAAGCCCCGCGTCCTCCGGGAGCAGCATGGAATCGCTCTCGCCGCGCATACCGATCGTGATCACATTCTCAAACGGCTTGTTGCGCAGGATCCCATCCTTCCAGAATTCCGTGATCGCCTCCCTGTTTGACACAAAGCTCCAAGTGTTGTCCGTGCCGTACCGCTGATAGATCCGCTGCCACTCCGCTCCCGCGCGGCACAGCGGCTCGTGGTGCGACGTTCCCATGACAACGCCGTACATGTCGGCAAGCTCCGCGCTCGCAAGCCCCGGTCCCTCCTCCGAGAAGACCGAATCCCACATCGCGGGCCAGAGATAGTTGCCCTTGAGACGCAGCAGCAGGATAAAGATCTCCTCGTACGCTTTGGCATTGACGCCGCCAAACGTCTCCATGCACCAGTTCCCGAAGGCAGGCCACTCGTCGTTGATGAAAAAACCGCGGTATCTCACGGACGGCTCCTTTGACACAAGCCCGTCCCCGATCGGCAGGATCACCGTGTCCTTCTTCTGCGGGACCACATCCCCCCAGTAGATCAGCGGCGACACGCCGCACAGCTCCGACAGGCGGAACATGCCGTAGATCGTCCCGCGCTTGTCGCTGCCCGCGATCACCAGCGCTTCCTTCACGGATGCCATGTCCGCAAAGGGCTCGCTCACGACCTGGATCTGGTAGACTTCCCGCTTGCCCCGGATCTGCGCGCTGCTCCATCTGCCGGACGCCTCAAGCATCTCGAGAAACGGGCTTTTCCCGAGCGTGGCACAGATGACAACCCTGTCGCTTTTGCACTGCTGCGGCGCTGTCAGGATCTCCGGCGCGATGTCCGTCACAAGCCCGATGTCGCACGCTACGCGCGCGCCGATCCGCTTTACACCCTCATGCGCCTCATTCTCAATATAGAGCTGTGTCAGTTTGTTGTTCTCAAATATGGTAAATGTATTCATACGATCTAATCCCACTTTCTGATATCCATACCTACGTTAAATTTGTGCTGTTACTGATCCGGAACTGTACAGTGATACGCTGCGCAACACCTTCGGACCTGTAGAACACTAACTGACGCATCCTGACTTGTCTGTTTCTCCGATTGTGCATATCAAAAAGTCTCGCCACAGTCCGCTGCGCCTACGTTTTCTGACAATTGCTTTAGCAATTTCACCTCGAAGAAATATCCTGCGCAAGTTGCATCGGTTATTTTCCTACAGTTCCTTACTGTCCGATACTTACCGAGACTGCAGTTTATACTTTCAGAAAGCACTGCAGAACACTGCTTCCCTCCCTGACAAAGACGATGAACTCCTCCAGGCGCGCACTGCAGTCGATCCACTTTCTGCCGTCCACCGCCTCCGGTATGACGCTCATCCGACAGTCTTTCACCGGAATCCATCTGCCCTCCGGAAGATACACCTGCCTCTGCGTACAACCCTCCTCGTAGATGGGCGCGACCAGGATATCCTCCCCGTACATATACTGATCCTCCAACGTATAGCAGGTGGCATCCCGATGATAATCCCAGAACATAGGGCGCATGATCGGCGCTCCCGTGGCGCTTGCGATATCCATATACTGACAGGTATAATCCTTGAGGCGCTCCCTCAGCTCGATCAGCTCCTTCAGGATCGGATAGTTGCGCTCGCCAAAGCACCATATCTCATTGTCCCCGCCGCTCGGCTCGATGATCTCCGGATGGCGCATCTTGTGGTAGGACGGGCGCAGTCTGGCGCCGTGCAGACGCATCACGGGACAGAAGACACCGAACTGGAACCATCTCACGATCAGCTCGCGGAAGTAATCGCTCTCGATATCGCCGTTGATAAACCCTCCGATATCGGAGTTCCACCACGGGATCCCGCACATTCCCATCGACAATCCGCTCTTGATGCTCATTTTCAGGTTCTGGAAGCTGGACATGATATCGCCGTTCCACACCAGTGCCCCCATCCGCTGGCTGCCGGGGTACGCCGCCCTCGTCAGGGAAATGATCTCCGTCTCCCCCGCCTCCTTCAATCCGTCGTAAATCATCTTCGCATAGTAAAAAGGATAGAGCTGTGCCACCTGGGCGCCATTTCCCAGATAATATCGCAAGTGCGCCGGCTGCTGCGGATGCACCTCCGGCTCCGCCTCGTCCAGCCAGAATGACCGGATGCCATATTGATAATAGTTCTCCTTGATCTTGTCCCAGACAAACTTCCGCGTGCCGGGATTCATCACATCGACAAAGGTCTGCTGCCCATAAAAATCAAACGTCCCAAACTGCCCGTTCTCTGTGCGCACCAGCATGTTCGCCTCGCTCATCGTCTGATAGTTCTCGCTCGACGGGTTGATCGTCGGCCAGACAGACACGACCAGCCGGATGCCCATCTCCTCGAGTTCCCGGCACATCGCCTGTGGATCCGGCCAGTATTTCGGATCGAACTTCCATTCTCCCTGCTCCGTCCAGTGGAAAAAGTCGATGACGATCACATCGATCGGGATCCCGCGCCTTTTGTACTCCCGCGCCGTCTCGAGCAGATCCTCCTGGCTCTCATATCTGAGCCTGCACTGCCAGAAACCGGCTGCCCACCTTGGAAACTGCGGTGTGTACCCCGTCAGGTCGCAGTACAGTTTTGTCGTCTCAGCCGGCGTCTCTCCCGCATAGATGAAATAATCTGCCTGATACGCACTGTCCGCCACAAACATCGTGTGGTTTTTTGTCGTCTCGCATCTTCCGGGCGCCGGATTGTTCCAGAAGAACCCGTAGCCGAGCGAAGAGTACAGCACCGGCAGTGTGGACTTGGTGTTGTAGTGGACGATCTGACAGGTGCTGCCCTTTCTGTCAAACAGATCTTCCTGCTCCTGCCCCATCCCGTAAAAATGCTCACCCTCGTTCGCCTCAAAGATCATCTGGATCTGGTAGTGATCCCCCTCCACATGCCGGTTGCGGTTCGTGTAATCCCCCTCAAACTTCGTGCGCAATAGCTGCTTCTCTTTCCCGCCATCCTTCTTGTAATACGTGACAACACCGCCGTACCATGGATTTCCAGCCTCCACGACCGCGCTGATCATGCCGTTTGAGATCTTCATCTTCTCCGCGTCGCCCTCAATCACACAGTGATCCGGCGTCGCCGGCGGCAGCACCGTCCAGTTCTCATCCATGATCTTCCCGTTCCTGGTACTCCTGCACCGAAGACAGTTCTCACCGTACGGCTCGATGACCGTCAGCTCATCCTTGCGCTCAAATATCAGCCGTTTTCCTTCTGCCCGCACTTTCCCCATCTCTATACCTCCGTATACAAAATTGCCGCATCATTTTCTCATCTATTTTCTTTTTCTAAGAAATGCAATACCTGCCACTGCGCAGATCACCACAACCGCCACTGCCACGACTGTAGCCACATTTCCCTTTTTGCCGGTTTCCTCTCCCTCTGCCACAGGAGCATCCACAGCACTCTCGAGGTTCTCGGACGCATTGACCTGTGTCTCTTCCTCCGACAACGCTTCGCTGCTGACCTCTCCACAGACGATCGCGATATCATCGACATAAAAGTCTGCCGCTCCGTCCGTCTCGACAAAGATGAATGCTGCCCTGACGTCCTCGGGGATCGCGCACACTGCTGAGAGCTTTGTCCACTCTGCGTCGGAACCTGACTCCACCAGCACGGCATCGCTCCCTGTATCGAGTCCCATACGTATCGTTTTGTCCTCGGTCTTGACATGCATCGTGACCGTGATCGTCTTCCCGGCATAGCGCGACACGTCAAATTTCATGCTCGCATCCTGCTCCTTGCGCGATACCTTAAGCGCAAAGCCGATGGGCGCCCCTTCCGTGTGGTTCACCTTCTGCTCGATCTCGAGCACAGCCTGATGTCCCGTTCCGCGGCCGAGGATGCCTGCCTCCTTGAGCACGATGTTCTTTGCTTTCCCCGCCTCCACATACGGTTCAAAGTCGATCAGCAGATCGCCCGCCTCCGGCAGCGTGTCCGCGACTGTCATGTCGAACGCCTCGCCCTTCGCCGCCATCACCACCGCGTCAAACGCCGGCTTTCTCTCCAGACTCCCATGAAACAGGAGCGGGTTGGCGTCCACGCGCCACGACGCGTCGTCCGTCAGTCCCCAGACCGTCACGGACGTGAGCTTCGCACCACTCTCGACCTCCTCGATCAGCCGCGCGAAGAATTTGTAATAAAATTCCGCCTGATAATACCACGCCGTCTCGTCCGTCCTGCTGCATCCCACATCGAGCTCCGTGATGTGGACCACATCCACCGCCGCGCTGTATTTCTGCAGCGCACGCATGTACTGGTCGATATCCTGCGTGTCGCTCAGATGCCCCTGCATCCCAATGCCGTCGATCAGCCCGTCGCCGTAGATCGTGCCGTCGCCGTCAGGTACAATGACGTCGCTCTGCACCTTCGCGTGGTTCTCGTTCCACTTGTCCTGTGTCAAAAATTTCACGATCTTGTCGCTTCTGTCCTCGAACCATTCATTGTAGTCATTATAAAAAAGCTTTGGCATGATCTCGGACAAGTCGTCGGTCTCCGCGTCGAGTCCGTACTCTGCAGCGTACTGCTTTGCGTAGATCGTCTCCGCCTCCCTCGCATACAAAAAAGCGTAATAGAGATAGTCCGGTCCGATGATCTTGTACCAGTAACTCCTGCGCAGACCGTCCTCATTGCTCTCATCCGCCGCCTCGTTCACCACGTCCCACGCATAGATATTTCTGGCATATCCATTCTGATATGTGTACTCCATCACGCTGTATATGTATGTCTTCAGCCGCGCAAGCAGTGTCTCCCTGTCCACCAGGCATTCTTCATCCAGCTTCGCGGAATCGGACCTTGTCAGCTTGCCGTCCTCGTATGCCTCGAAATCCTTCGCAAAGATCGACGGGTTGACCTGGCTGTGCCAGAGCAGTGTATGCCCGCGCATGCCCATATCGTTTGCCACCGCCCAGTCCAGCATCTCCTTCGCCGCTGCGTTGAACGAGACAAGCGACTCGGATTCCGGATCAAAATTGTACGCCGGCTTCATCTCATTGCCGCAGGTGATGCTGTTAAAAACAGTACTGATCAGCTCCTCCTTTGAAGGATTTCCAATCTCTTTATTTTTGTCATTCCAGTGGCTGATCGCCTCGCACGCTGCCCCGAACCGGAAGTAATCCTGATACAGTTCATCCAGATGTTCATATCCGCTGACATCCTCATATTTGTCGTCCTGTGCTGCCTCGACCATACAGCTCCCTCCTCCCGGTGCGATCCCCGATACCGTCACCACAGCTGCCGCAAACACAGCGCACAGCCGGCTCCATACCGGACTTTTCTTATATAACATTACGATCTCTCCTCCCTACCTGCACTCCGCCTTTACAGCCTATTTCCCCTATATCGGCATGTGCAAAAACAGCACCTGATGCAGCGCTTTGATATGCCTTACATCAGGTGCTTCCTTATCTAAGGATCTGTCTACAGCTCCTAACCCAACGAAATCTGAAAATGACACACTTCCTTTTTCGTCAGCTCCCGACTCCGCGCATCTGGCTGCGAGCCGCCCATATAAATATGATACGTTCCCGGATTCAGGACATGCTCTCCCTTCTCGTCATAGAGCATAAATGCCTCTCTCGGCAGCACTGCCTCGATCTTCTTCGTCTCACCCGCCGCGAGCGGCACCTTCACGATCTTTTTCAGCTGAGGGTTCGGCGCGTCCTCACGCTCGAGACCGACATACACCTGAACGGTCTCAATCCCGTCCATCGACCCGGTATTGGTGACTTCCGCCTGCAGGACAACACCCTTCTCCCCGTTGATATCATCAGACACAAGCGCCGCATCTGCATATGTATAATCTGTGTACGACAGCCCGAAGCCAAACGGATATAACGCATCCTGCTTCATATAGCGGTAGGTCCTGCCCTTCATTGAGTAGTCCTCGAACGCCGGAAGCTCCTCCACTGTGCGGTAAAATGTCACAGGAAGTTTTCCCTCCGGGTTTGCATCGCCAAACAGGATCCTTGCGATCGCTGCACCGCCCTGTGCGCCCGGATACCATCCCTGCACTATGGCATCGAGATTCTCGTCCTCCCATGTCACTGCCATCGCGCTTCCCGTCAGAAGTACCAGGATCACAGGCTTTCCACTCTCCTTCGCGATCTTTAAGATATCCCGCTGCAGTCCAGGCAGATCCAGGTTGGGTTTGTCGCCGCTTCCGTACTCATTTCCGGTATCGCCCTCCTCGCCTTCAAGCGAAGCATCCAGACCCATCACTGCGATCACGACATCACTCTCCCTGCAGACACCGCGCACCTCGGAAGCGCGGTCATTCGCCTGAGCAAGTCCGCTCGTCCTGTCCTTGTACAGATGGCAGCCCTCGGAATAAAGGACACGCACCTCATCGCCTACATAGTCCTGAATCCCCTCGAGCACCGTCACATAGCGCGACGCCGTCCCCTCATAGTTACCGACAAGCGCCCTGCGGTTGTCCGCGTTCGGACCGATCACACCGATGGTGCGGATCTTGTCTTTGTGCAGCGGCAGGGTATGATTGTCATTCTTGAGCAGAACGACACAGCGCTCCGCCACCTGCTCATTCATCTTCCTCATCTCGGGTGAATCCACGACCGTATATGGAATCCTGTCATACGGATTCTCGCCCTTTTCGTCAAACACTCCCAGTTTCATGCGCGAGGTAAACAGATTTACCACTGCCTCATCGAGCCGTTTTTCATCTACCAGCCCTTCCTCCACCGCCTGTTTTAGATACAGGAACAGTGAGCCGCAGTTTAAGTCGCACCCGTTGTTCATAGCGAGTGAGACAGACTCCACAGGCGTCGCTGTCACGCCGTGATGCTCATGGAAATCCCTGATCGCCCAGCAGTCCGAGGTCACATGTCCGTCAAATCCCCACTCCTTACGGAGAATCTCCTGTAAAAGGCGTTCGCTTCCGCAGCAGGGCTCTCCGTTTGTGCGGTTGTACGCACCCATAACGGTCTCCACTCCGGCTTCCTGCACACACGCCTGAAATGCCGGAAGATACGTCTCTCTCAGATCCTGTTCACCAACACATGCGTCAAAGCTGTGACGCACGGACTCCGGTCCGCTGTGCACTGCAAAATGCTTTGCACACGCAGCAGTCTTTAGATACTTCTCGTCGTGTCCCTGAAGTCCCTGGATATAGCGCACACCGAGCCTGCTCGTGAGATATGGATCCTCGCCAAAAGTCTCATGCCCGCGCCCCCATCTCGGATCGCGGAAGATATTGACATTGGGCGCCCAGAATGTAAGTCCTTTGTAAATGTCCTCGTCGTCTCCGTCCTGCTGCATCGCAAACTTTGCCCGAGCCTCCGTGGAGACCGCATCGCCGACCTGCTCCATCAGATCCTCGTCAAATGCCGCTGCCATGCCGACCGCCTGCGGGAACACTGTCGCCGTACCCGCGCGTGCCACACCGTGCAGCGCCTCGTTCCACCAGTTGTACGCCTTGATGCCCAGCCGCTCGATCGCCGGAGATTGGTGAACTGTCTGCATCACCTTCTCATCCAGTGTCATCTGTGCGACAAGCTCCTGTGCGCGCTTGCGGTACTCCGCTGTCTTTTCCTTGTTACGAACCAATTCCATCGTGTGTGCCTCCTCACTTTTTCAAAACTCAAAACAATTGGCAAAAGAAAAATTGTTTTTTTAAGCATACAATATTTTTTTGACAAATACTGCCTACCATTTGCGCGAAGATACCCATATCTTGCGTTTCTAAAATCATCTGCGCCGCCGTCTCCAAAAACTCCCCGCTACTTTGCAAACCACCAGCTCTTGACCTCAAACCCCTCACCGTCAAATATCAGATACAGATCATGGACACCCTCCGCCGACGTCAAAAGCTGTGTCTCACATTCTGCAAATTCCTGCTCGTCAGTCAGCTCTCCTATCCGGAGTTCTGCAAGAACCGCTCCATCCAGACCGTCTATGCGCACCTGTATCGCACCCTCCGCGGTCCTGTTTTCTGCACACCGCAGCGCTGCGGCGAACAGCTTCGGTGATCCCTCAGCAAAATCCACACCTGCAACTTTGATAAAATCACCGCTTCCAATATCCGTCAGCACCATATCGATGCCGCCGGCATTCTCGTCAGTCCTGTCCTCCGCAGCCGTGTCCACACCCGCCATGACAGCAAAGCATGCCGCCGGATTCCTCTGATAAGCGTCCACGTACCGGATCTGCTTCCTGCCGCTGAGCGTCTGCCGGATCTCCCCGATCGTGCCGTCAGCCTGCATCTCAAACGCGTCGATGTGCGTGCAGCGGTATCCTTTCTCCACACCCATCGCCTTCTCAAGAACCCTCGTGTGGTAAGCGATATACCACTGATCCTGAAAATTGAACACACAGTGATGATTGTTGCCGCTCAGCCCGAATACGCTGCCCGGATTTCGGAGTATCGTCTCCTGGTACACAAACGGCCCCATCGGCGTGTCGCTGACCAGGCATGCGATCTCACCGCTGTGAAACCCGTACTGTTCCGTGCCCGCCTCGTCGACCTGCCAGTTCGTGCAATATGTATAATAATATTTGCTGCCTGCCTTGTGGATGCCGGAGTCTTCAAACAGATAGGGCACATCGATCGTCTGCGGCTCACCGACAATGCTGATCATGTCCGCTCCCAGCTCGACCACTCTTCCCGTGCCCGGCGCAGCAACCTTCCCCTCCGGCACACCGCCGCCAAAATACAGATAGGCTCTCCCATCATCGTCCATCAGCACCGCCGGGTCGAACAGCCACAGCACATCGGCGCAGTTTGGTGTTTCCCTGGTGATCAGCCCTTTTCCCAGCGGATCCCGGAACGGTCCCGTGGGCGAGTCCGCCTGCAGGACACCGATCCCGCCGCCTGCATCCGCAAAATACAGGAAAAACTGGTCTTTCCCGTCAATCTCCTTCCACGCTGCAGCCGGCGCCCACGAATTTCTCGCCCACTTCGCAACACCCTCGCCGGAAGCCGCGTTCACAGCCCCGTGATCGGTAAAATTGACCATATCGTCCGTCGAGATCACGTTGATCTGGTGGATCTTACTGTATGTGTTCTCCTTGACGCTCTTGACCGAATCGTACTCAAACGCATCTGCAGTCATATAGATGTACACCCTGTCCTTGTAAACCATCGCATATGGATCCGCGCCGAACCGCTGCGTCATCAGCGGGTTGGTGTCATTTATGCCCTTGTAGCCCTTTGTTATCGTTAACTCTTTTATATCCATTTTTATATCCATGTCCGTTCCTTCCTCCTGTAACTCCTCTAAAACTGCCGTTGTCTGGTTCTCTGGCTGCCTGTCTTCTGCTTCTCCACTTTGATCCAGCACCGCATCCTCATTTTGCACCGTCTTCGCACCACTGTCAGATGGCGCCGCGCAGGCGCTGCTGACCGCCATCACACCCACTGCCAGAAACGCTGCACTTTTCCACGCTTTCTTTTTCTGCAACACTTTATCTCCCACACCTCAAATCACCTTACGCTCTTACTCAATCTGTTCCGGAATGACGCAGCGCCAGTCTGTGCATCCCCGTCACTCTGCGGAAACCACACGCCCATAATCATAGCCGCGGTCAGACTCTACATCACATCTTTGTACCTCAAAACAGACAACTGCATTTCTCCGCATCGGGAGCGTGATCTCCACATGCCCGTCCGCGCTCTCCAGCCTGCACGTCCGCACAAAAGGTTTTGCCGCCTGCTGCAGAAGCTTTTTCTGTCCGTCTGTCAGATCCGCAGGTTCCCCCAGATCATGCCACACTTTTAACGGATTGCAGGTCTCCTCGTCCACCGTCTCTGTCAGCAGGCTGTACGCACCCGCGTCCGCCGCCAGGGAGAGCACGATGCGCTTCTCCTCCCCCGCGCCCGATTCCACCGGATTCCAGCCTATGCCCAGATAGCCGCCGTCCTGCTTTCTCAGTACTACCACATCGTCGTCCTTGTAGACGCACGCCCCCTCGCTGCGCCGCAGCTTCTTGTAAAACGCAAACGTCCAGAAAGTCGGCTTGGGGATGCAGCCGTCCGCCACCAGCCCGAATCCGCCGTGAAACGGTGTGAACGGCACGCCCTGCTCCTCAAACACATCCCCGAATGTCCAGTACGAGTACGACGCGTTCCCGTCGCCGAGGCGCGACAGCTGGTGCGCGATGAACGCCGCATTCAGGTTTGTGTCGTGGATCACGCTCTTTGGCGTGTAGGAAGTGTTGAACTCCGTGATGTGGATCGGCAGACCCCTGTACTCCTCAAAAGAATCAATGATATCCCGCGAAGTCCTCAGATTGGCAAACCCATCCTCCGCGCTCATCAGCTTCACATAGTCATAGTGCCCCGCGCGATCCGGCTGTTCGATCGTGTAGTGATGCCTGGTCACAAAATCCACCGCGATGCCGTGCTCCCTGCAGTACTCCATGAAAGCGCGGATCCAGATCTCATCCGTGCCGCCGCAGACTGCGGGACCGCCCACGCGGAACCTGCTGTCCACCGCCTTGACCGCGTCAAACGTCTCGTGGAAGAGCCGGAAGTACTCCTGCATGTCCGCATTCTCCCAGAATCCGCACAGATTCGGCTCATTCCACACCTCGATCGGCCATGTCAGAACCTCCTGCGCACCATAACGGCTCATCAGGTGGCGCAGCAGACTCTGCACCATCTCACACCACACCCCATAATCGCGCGGCGGGGTCGTATTTCCCTTCCAGTAAAAGATCGTCTGTGTGCCGCGCGCAAGCTTCTCCGGCATGAAGCCCAGCTCCAGAAAAGGCCGCAGCCCCACACTCCTGTAAAAATCCATCACCCTGTCCAGATATGTATAATTATACTCTACCTTCCTGACGCCGTTCTCCTCATATTCATGATATATCGCCATATCATCACAGAACAGGCCATGTCCCCTGATATGCTGAAATCCGATCTCCGCCTGCACCAGTTTCAGCTGCTCCTGGTACTCCTGTGTCAGGGCAAGCCCCATGCGCCCTGTGCCGATGCAGAAATCCACATGATTCTCAAAAAACGCTTCCGCATTCCTGTCCACTGCAATTCTTTTTTCCTCTGGCATACTCTCCTCCATATCGTCTGTGCGATCTTAATTGATCCAAAAACATGCTCTCTAAAAAGCTATTACCATTATATTTTACAACCGCGCCAGATACAATGATTTTTACTCACTAAATTTTGATCTATCCTCCGATGTATTGTCCGCCAATGATCAGAAAGCATCACAGGACCATGCACGAAAGTTTTGTTCGGAGAGATTGACAAAAACGCTGCCGCGATTTAATATATAATTATCGTTATATAACCCAAATAATAAAACAGGAGGAATAAACTATGCCGCCAAAACCCAGGATCACAAGAGAGATGGTTGTTGACGCTGCATTTGAGGTTGCCCGCCAGACAGGTTCAGAAAATATCAATGCAAGGACCGTATCAAAACAGCTGAACTGTTCCACACAGCCCGTTATGTACCATTTCGCGACGATCGAAGCTTTAAAAAAGGCTGCTTATGAAAAAGCGGACAACTACCACACGCAGTATCTGATGCACATTTCGGAAACACAGAAAGATGTGTTGTCCGGGATCGGATTGAATTACATCCGCTTTGCCGTCGAAGAACCGAATCTGTTCCGTTTTCTGTTCCAATCGGGTTTCATAGCCGAAAATACGATCCTTGCAATGATCGGCTCCCCGGAACTTGTACCTGTTATCTCCGCCGTGCAGGAAGAAACAAAGCTGAACATAAGTCAGACAAAAGAAATCTTTATGATACTTGCGATGTTCGTTCACGGATATGCCAGCATCACTGCCAACAACGCGCTGACGTATGACGAAAAACTTATATCGACATATTTAAAGCGGGTATACACAGGTGCGGTACTCGCAATACAGGAGGTAAGATAACATGCGTAGTTTAACGAAGACAGACCGGAGCACTGTCCTCACAGTCGCCGGTCTGACCACAATGATCCTGCTGACTATGACAAAAGTGATACCGTCGACACAGATCGCCGGGTACGGCGTGTTTGTCGGTATCGCGTTCTTCTTCATCACAGAAGCCGCTGCAAAAACACGGGACGCTGATTCGGGACTGCGTTTCAGTACGATCCCTGCGGATATCCGGAAACCGGGCGTGATGCTCTGGACGCTGCTGCCGACGGTGAGCGCTATCGCGACACTTATTGTGGGAGATCTGATCTTCGGCGGAGCTTTTGTCTCCCACGTGCTGGGACGGACAAGTTCCATGCTGTCCTTCAATAAGATACCGCTGCTGATCGGTCAGGTGATCCTTGCAGCATGGGGCGAAGAGATCGCGTTCCGCGGATTTTTCGTCGGAAAAGCCATGAAAATATTCCCGTTCTGGCTCTGCGCCGCGGTATCGTCCATTGTCTTTGCGGCTGGTCACATTGCGCCAGGAGACGCTGGTCTTGTGCTTTATGATGTGGCTGGAATCTTCATCGACAGTGTACTCTATGCGATCGTTTATCGCAAATCCGGCAACTGCATGATCAGCACGATCTCCCACATTTTGAGCAATGGGATCGCCATCGCTTCCACTTTGATCTTTTTTATGGAGGAGTTTATATGAATTATATCTATTTTACCGGCTACGATGCCGAGCACACCAGCGATTTTGTGTTTGACATCACAGAAGGTTACAACTGCCACCTCCTTCTGATCACCCACACGCCCGCGCGCTTCCGCATCGGCGAAACAACGGAGGAGTACCCCGCACACTGCGCCATGCTCTACACGCCCCACACACCTATCTGGTACAGCGCCAGCACAGACAGCTACAGCGATGACTGGGTGCGCTTCTCGTCGGACGAGACTTTCGTGAAAAGCTTTCCGCAGACCAACCGCCCCTTTCCGATCTCGGATCCGGAATACTGCCACAACCTCATGCAGCTGCTCACCTGGGAAACCTCCCTGTGGACAGGCGCTTCCCGCTCCTGCAACCACGCCAGGGCAGAGGCCTGCACAGACCAGTCAGACGGCAATGACAACGCAGTCATTGCCCAGCTGCTGCGCATCCTGTTCCTGAAACTGCGCGATGATGCACTGCACCACGCCGTGTCCTCGCGCGACCATGACCTCCTGATGCTGCGCCGCCAGATATCCAACACCCCGGAACTTCCATGGACCATCCGCAAAATGGCAGAGCAGCTGCATATCAGCCCTGGGCATCTGCAGCTGCTCTACAAACAGCAGTTTGGTATATCCTGTATGGACGACGTGATCGACTTTCGTCTCCGCAAGGCAAAAGATCTGCTCGCATACACAGAGCAGAGCATCGCAGAGATCGCAGAACAGTGCGGCTACAAAAACATCGAACACTTCTGCCGCCAGTTCCGCAAGAACACTGACACTACGCCCGGAAGATTCAGGAACGATCTGCGATGACCTCGATCACCAGATCCGGTAATTCCCGCTCAGTGCCAGAAATGCAAAGAAATACAGACAATTGTCATAATAGCGCCGCTCGCCTGTGCGCATGGGCATCTTCCAAAAACGCTCCACCCACTCCCTGCTGCAGTCCGTGGTGGCAGCAAGCGTCGACATCGCCACAGTCGCCGGGATCGCCACCGGATGGAGCGCCCACTCCTGCGCTATGCTACCGTCTATCTCATAGACGTGGTATGTATCTTCTCTGCCAGCCTCGAGCAGAAACTCCTGGATCGCCTGCGCCGCATGGCACTGTCCCTCATCCTTCCCAAACCACTCATAGTCCAGCCCGATATTTGCCACGGTGCGGTACGAGTCGCTGTAGAACCAGTCGTGCCGATCCTGCGTCCAGGGGAGCTTCCTGCGAAACGGGCTTCCGTCAAACTCGGCGTACTCCGCAGAAAATCCTGTCTTCTCATGACATGCTTTCGCCAGATACCGGCGACTCTCAACCGCTGCACGCTCCCAGAATGCCCTGTCCTCCTCATACGCCCACAGCGCAAACAGCTCATAAAAATGAGGCAGATGATATGACGGATCCGTGAAATCGATCCCCGGCACGAACAGTATCTGATAATTGTCCCTGTTCCACATCGGCACGCCGGTTCTGCCGTTCTCGCCTTTGTGCAGGCACGCCCGCAGGATCTCTCTCGCCTCGTGGGAATAGTTGAAAATACCTTCCCCGTCCCCCCATCTGTTCGATGCGAAGAAGAGCGCCATCGCGAAGAACTCCTCGCCGTCCGGTGCCGGGCTGTCCGCATTTTTCGTGCCGTCCGTCGCGCAGGACCACGCAAAATACCCCTCGTGGAAACCGTCCTCCATCCACATATAAGTCTTTACCCACTTCCAGAGCCGGTCAAACTCCTCGCGCATGTCAAGCTGCACACAGATCATCATGCCGTATGACATGCCCTCCGTGCGGGCGTCATTGTTGCCCGTGTCCATGATGTATGCCATGTCGTCGCCCACCGGATAGTAGACGCGCTCGTCCTCTTTTCCATAAAAATAAAAATCTCTGATCTCCTCAAGACGCGCTTTTATCTGCGCCTGCTCGATTCCGATCTCTGCAAATACATTGCGGTATTGTGTCTTCATGATTCATTCCTTTCCTCATAACATAGTGATTTCCTACAGATCTTTACAGTAATACCCTTTCATTGTATGCCCGCCCTGGGTGAAAGGCTACTCAAAAACTGCTCTCTTCTTCTCATTTAATCCATTACTATTTTCAACACGACCGGATACTCCGATCTGACGGACTCTGTATGGATATGTAACCCTTTGTCATCGCGGCTGAATGCCGGTCTTTCATCAAAACCCAGCACACTGACATCTCTGATCATCCCGCAGAATTGTGACAGCTTCCCTAAACTTTCAATCGTCACACTGCCATCTGCAGGATATTTCATCACAGCGGCATACAGGCAGCCATGGTTCACGGTGAAGCGGATATCCTTCTCGGTATAGTTCCTATCCTCATTATCCGTAAACTGTCCCTCCTGAATCCTCGTCGGTCCCTCCGAGGACTGACGCCACACTTTCGCACCGTAGACTGCCTCTTTGTTTGTCCTGAGCCATCTGCCAATTTCCATCAAAATGCTTCTGTCCTCATCGGAAAACGTACCATCCGCTTTGGGTCCGACATTTAAGAGCAGTCTGCCATTTTTGCTCACGATATCAATGAGGTCGCAGATGATCGCACCTGGTTTCTTGTAGCTGTTATTCTCAGTGTAACACCACGAATTCTTGGCTATGGCTGTATCGGTCTGCCAGATGAAAGGCTTCACATCCGCAAACTGCCCGCGCTCGATGTCCACCACGGCTGTCCCAAACATGAATGCATCGTGCTTGTAATTGATGACTCCGCCGCCCCACTCACCTGCGCGGTTATAGTAATACGCCGCAAATTTTCTCAGATACGGTTTCACTGCACTGTGCTGGATCCACCAGTCAAAATAAACGATCCGCGGCTGAAATCTGTCCACGATCTCACAGCAGCGCACAAGCCAGTCCTCCAGATACTCCTGCGACGGTTCGGGACTTGAAAACAGATCCTGGAGGTCAGAGGGCTCCGGCATCGCCGGATAATAAAAATCACCGTACTTCTCGCTGTCGGTTATATCGCTCTCAAACTCCCTGCCGTGCCCCATAAAGAACCAGTGTTCGGCTCTGTGTGACGATGCTCCGTTAATGATGCCGCGTTTTTTTGCCGCTTCTGAAAGTTCACCGACGATATCTCTTCTGGGTCCCATCTCATAGGCATTCCATTTTGAGATCTCACTTTTGTACATCTGAAAACCGTCATGATGTTCCGCAACAGGAACGATATACTGCGCGCCTGCGCTCTGAAACAAGTCAAGCCATTCATCCGCACTGAATTTCTCAGCCTTGAACAGGGGGATAAAATCCTTGTAGCCAAAATCTTTGTGCGCACCGTAAGTCCTGAGATGATGCTCGTATTCCTCCGATCCCTGTATATACATATTGCGTGAATACCATTCGTTGCCAAACGCGGGAACACTGTACACGCCCCAATGGATAAAGATCCCGAACTTACTGTCGGCATACCAGTCCGGAACCCGGTACGCGGAAAGCGACTCCCACGTATCCTTATATTCTCCCTTTTCGATCACTTCATCAATATTCTGTAAATATTTTTTAATATCCACTAATTTTACTCCTTCCTCTCCAACCGCACATCACAGGATCACATTGATCATGCCGTCCTCCGACACGACCACCGCAAGACAGATATCCTTGGAAAAGCAGCTTCTCACCAGAGTGCCTGTGTAGTTCCTCCAGGAGCGCCATATCATAAAACTTCGGCACCAGCTCCTCCAGTATGATCCGTGCCATGATGGTGTTGGCCTCACAAGCTGTCCCCCACGCCATGACCCAGTACAGTTTCTTCCTGCTCTTGTCAGAACCTTCCCTGTGATCGGCAGTCTCGGCAGACTTCGCATGACAATACCGCAGTCCGTTCGCACCTGCAAGTCCCCGCGCAATGTCTTCGTCCACTTCCTCCACGACAGGAAAGTACACACACTCGTCGCATCCTGCTGTATCTGTCTTCTCCTGGAACAGGAACAAAAACATCTGATAATCAGGACTGCAGTGCGTGAAATGCCTGCGCATCAGCTGGCGCATCGCATTGTTCAGGTGGGTAGACTCTGCCAACTGTTCAAATTCTTTATCCCTGAGTCTGAATGGTTTCATGGTATTCTCCCCGATCTGTTCCGCTCATCACTCGTTTGCACTGATTTATGATTCCTGTTTTATGATCTGATGTCACACCCTCCATTCCCGGCACAGTCATGGTGGTTCTCTCCACAGTGATGTCCTTCCCCGTGATGGTCACAATGGACATCCGGTTCGAATGTGAGTTCCCCGGCAAGCAGCTGGTTCACCGCTTCATCTGCACTGCCGGACACTCCGCCGTAAAGCCGGATTCCTGCATCCGCCAACGCAGCCTGTGCGCCAGCCCCGATCCCGCCGCAGATCAGCGTATCTACTTTCTGTTCAGAGAGCCATCCAGCCAGGGCTCCATGACCATTTCCCTCCGTGTCCAAAACCTGCGTGCATGCGACCTCCCCATGTTCAATGTCATAGATCTTAAACTGTTGTGTGTGCCCAAAATGTTGGAATACGCTTCCATTTTCATATGTAACCGCAATTTTCATGATACTGTCTCCCTTTCTCGCCGGCTCCCGCCGCAATTTTTGTCCGTGCCCTTTCATTCGTTTCCATAAGATGATATTATGATAACTCAAATTATTACCAGATTCAAGAGCGGGATTCCAATATCATTTTATATCTCTCCCGCTGCGCTCCATACGGACCAAAATTAGCGTTGTGAACTGCCTGTTTCGCACCATTGTACTGTCTAAATAAAAATGCCGCATTAGTACTATGGCGAATCGTACAGCTGTGTTATCCTAGAGCGTGTTTGAAAAATGCTCTAGTCAAAACAGTTAGGGATCGTCTGAGGCATCACCTGCGGCATCGCCTGCGTCATCGCCTGCGGCGAGTGACAAAATTATTGATTTACCTGATATTATTTGATATAATTACCAACATCAATCAATGACAATGCACATACAAAAATCATGAAAAACTGATATGGAGGATATTCGATATGGTAAAAAAACTGACACTGACTCACTGGCAGGGCTTGATTTTACTCTCTCTTATCATTGGACTCATACCGGCAATAGTTCTACTAAAATTTGCACCTACCGCAATCCAGTCACTGAGCGGCTCTGCCCCAGAGTCCGCAAAGACAAAGTCCATGGACAATATTTATGTAATATGTTTATTCGCACTCTTTTTTCTAGTGATCTATGTGCTGATCATGATCAATCACATCACGCATTCTGTAGGAAAGAAAGTAAAAAAATATCTGGCAGCAAATCCGGGAGTGACCATCGAGCAGCTGGACAGCGACTTCGAAACAGCAGAAAATATCGAGGAAATATGGATCGGCAGAAAATGGACTTTTAGTGCGAATATGGACTATATTCCTGTGGAGCATGCCAAAATTGTCCTGGTGTACAGCGAATCCTGGCGTTCAAAGAGATCGGAGATCTTTTATCTCTGCCTTGGACTGCTGGACGGAACGGTGGTTAAAACGATCGTGATGAAAAAGTCGCTCCCGAAGTTTATGGAAATATACAGCCGCTACCCTCATATCCTGGTGGGAAACAACGAAAAGTACATACGCATGTTCAAAAATGACAGGAATGCGCTACTGGACATCAAATACCGCAGCAGTGGAGTTTGACACATGTCACTCAAAGATAATACACAATGACATAGGGCAATGCGTCCTGCTCCACGGCAGAACACATTGCCCTATGTCATTAAAGACCGCTTTTTCATTGAACAGGCAGGAGGCATATTTCTCTCAGTTCCAGGGAACCAATAACCAAAACGCGCTCTCCTACTTTGTAATTCACCGCGCTTTCAAATTCTATCAAAATATTATCACCCAATATTGACGAGAATGCATATACAGAATACTCATCAATGATTTGAGTCACTTCTATAATTGCCTCGATGTATGGAGATTCTTGTATATCCTGATGATGGCTTAGTTTATCAGCTGTTTTTCGGCTAAACGTTACCAGCTCAATTGATATATCGCCTTCCACTATATCTCCTTTTTTCTTTTTTCCGGACTCCTCGCCATTTTCCAAATATTCATCACATTCCAGAAAATGCACATTCATTTTTACATCCTGTCCAACCGCTTCGATCATTGCAAATCTTTCGTAACCATCTGAATGGATTTTATTTATAACATATTTTTTCATATTTATAATCCTTCTAAAGAATACCCTGCCACCCATGGCGGCTATGCTCTTTTCGCAGCTCTTCATTCTCCGGTTGCGCTTTGAGCGAGCATTTTATTTTTCATCAGAACACCACATGCATTTTTATAATATGTTACCCTGTAAATCTTGTATCTGCCGGGGATAATTATGGTAATTAATTTCTATCAGACTGTCCTCCTTTAAAGTTTTACTTTTATCTGCGATTATTTTTACTATTTTCATTGCACAGGCATAATATTCTTCATACTCTGGATCGTCAGCCTCTAATCCATTATCTGTCTCATAACATGTATCTACTTGCGCCTCAATAACGTTTCCATCCGAATAAGTTAAAACATATCTTTGATTGACATTATCACTGATTGAAAGAAAAAGATTTTCCATAACCTTTTTTTCAATATTTGAAAAAAACATATACACACCTCTTTTTATGGCATCGGCTGGGTTGTTACATTTGCGTTACTGCCTCTTTGAGAATATCCCCGCTTTCCATCTCTTTTGTAATATTCTCTCTGATTTCTTTGTCTTAGATTTACTCGTCTATGCTCTCCTCCGATAATCCATCCAAAAACTCAGTAAAATCATTTGCCAGATATTGAAAACATTCTTGATCCAATTCGCCTTTATCCATATAGACAATATATATTTTACCGTTATCTAAGTTCATGCAGATTTGGTTGGAACCATAGTCATTTGCAAAAGGCAAATAGCGGCACATTAATTTAGATTTTTCTTTGAAAAAGACATATTTCTGTTCAACTGTCTTTAAATTGAGATTGTCGAAACAATATTTTATCGGTGAGAATATTTGAATCCCAGTCTCTACATCCTCTTCTTCTGAATAAAAATATGGCTTGGATGGAATCCCACCATTAAAGGCCAGGTAATGTTCGACAAAACTGTCTGGTAATGTGATACCTAATTCTGATTCTATTGCTCCTATCTCTTCTCTAGTCAACAATCTGCTCGTATTATCAAACATTATCAATACCTCCATAAATAAATTTTTAATGATACTTGTGTATTTGGATGGGCATTTCGAAATCGGGATCAGCATCCACCAAAGCAAAGATTTCAGGTCTTGCATACCTCTTTACTATATCACTCAATAATTCTCCGTTTTCTATCAGCTAATTCCCCATCTGCAATCACATCACTCACAGCTTTTATATTTTCTGCTGTCTGTTGAAAAATCGGTCTACACCCATTTCTCCAGACAGCCGGCTACCTCATTATAACACTTCCCTTGCCGTTTGTGAAGACTCTGTAAATTGCTGTAATCAGACCGTTTCCGCCCCTTGCAAAGAGGGAGAATTATACGAGATCGAGTACCGCTGCTCGCCGGAGCAGGAAATCGCTTATTGCAGCAAAAATGAAATGGGTGAATGGTTTGTTCTGCCCGATGAGTGGTATTCGGTTATCTCAGAACACGGCTTCCCCACCCGTGGCAAGTGAGCCAAAAACGCAGGCGGCACGGGCTATAGCGGACGGTTTTGTCCGGGATTGTTCGATAAATGTCAATAAATAGAAATTGGAGGGCACACATGGAAACGAAAAATTTAGAACAGGTGAAAGAACTGATAAACCGGATTGCAGATTACTATGACTTGCCAACAGAAGAACAAACGGAAGAAATGCAAAAATTGACAGGTATGGATTGGAGCGCAGAAGATTTGCAGATGCTGTGTTGTGAATACTGGAGCCACAATTCATTGGAGGAAACGGCCTATTTTGGCTTTTCATCATAAGAGACAGTCACTGTCCTTGGCTCTTCATTATAGTTCTACAAAATAAGAGCAAGTAGATACAATCTCACCTGCCCCTATTATGGATACACAATTATTAAGAAACTGTTTTGACTTATACAAACTGCATACTCTCTTTTACAACATTATCATTTCATCATTTCAAAAGTTCATCAAAATTGTATCCACATTCTGATGCTACATCGACAGAAGACACGATTACTGGTTTATAAACTTTTTCCAACAATTCTTTTAGCCGATCAATTATATCCTTATCTGTTTTTATTTTATTGAGCAAAAACTCATTTTGTATAATATTCTGCCACTCATCCAATACATCTTTCAAATTTTTATGTATGTTACTAGCATTATTATCTAATATATATCGGGCATTCCCGCCTCCCCCCTTTCTTATATCTTTGTCCAGAGATTCAAACAAAACTCTTTCACAGATAGACTTTTTAAAACAATCTGACTCTCCAAATTGTTTTTTTGCACTAATCAAATTCTTGAATTTGGATCTGTCATACGTATCAGCCCACAACTTTAACGTATCACACAATTCATCAGCCTTCTTTCTTAATTGTTCTGCCGCATCTTTCCAGTCTTCTTCTGTGAATTCATCCAAAGATTCTAATTGCCTAGATTTCTTTAAATACTTTTTAATTATCAAACCTGTCATCTCACTCCTACTTTGCTTGTCTAAAATGCCATGTGCAAAATTTCCTCGAAAACAATTTACTATATCATGATAATGATATCTCGCTCTTTTCATTTGTGGTTCAATTTGCGCAATCATGACATTATCATTTGACAATAGATACTTTAGATAATAACAGCCATAATCATGATAGACAACATATAGTGCTATCGACCAGATTTCAAATGCTTCCTTTGCATTTTGTGGTTTGGCATAATCCCACTGCAAGTCATCATCCAGCAAAAATGCAAAACACTCTGTTTTTTCTAACAGATAATTATTGATCGCCCTCATCTTTCCCGGTACCAGTATTTTAGGATGTTCCAACTTATTCTCCCCCTTTCGTGCCAGAAATCGCAATTTGTGGTCCCTTAGCATTAAACCATATGATGACTGGTTGATCTATATTATACCTTTGCACACCTCGGTACTTTCCAATTAATTGTTGGGCAACCGAATCGGAGACATGAACTGTTTTCCCAATCACACAACTATAAATTTCGGATTGTGCATGATTTTTTCCATCAATGATTCCGGTAATTTTCGCATCATATTTACTATTTGATTCATGTCTCAATTGAAGGCTTATTTGAAACTGCATAGGTATATTTTTTTCAGGTACACATAAACAAATCCGTTCAAAATACCAGTCATTCGTCGAAAGCAAGCTTTGCTTCTCCTGTATTTTCCTGAAAGCATCGTTGTCTTTTGTAAAACACCACACATAGATCATTCTTAACAGGATCGGTGCAACCCCTGGCTGTACTTTTCTTTTCTCAGTATATTCGATATATTTTTTACACAATGTGCCGATTTCTTCCCATTGATTCACAGTCAAACTGGGATGTTGTTTTATTTCCAGTGGCATGTTTCCAGTGTATAATAACCATTTTGAACGAATAAGCATACTCATGCATCGAACACTCCGGGATTTTTCAATTAATTTCAATTTTTTCTCCAATATTTCGACAGCATTTTGAGCAGCTCGTTTCGAAGTCTCTTTTAATTGTGATTTTATTTTCTCAGCACACTCCTGCCGATCCATGTCATCCGGAATTAAGTATAGATTGCCCGTTTTAAATATTGTCTTTATATAACCTGCTTTTTCCTCTTTGCCCATATTCCGAACCTTGTCGTCTATTCTCCAGCAATTCCATGCTTTAAGATAGAGGCATGTATCATTATTATAAGATTCAAGCTTTTTCTCTAGTTCATCCAGTTTATCAATCCCAATATACTCGTACATTTTGTTAACTTTTCCAATCAGTTTTTGATTATCAAAATCATCCTCTGAAAGATCTAGCAAAATATCAATATAATCAATACTATCTGCAACCACCTCCGCACACTTCGGATCAATCATTGGATTTCCATCTCCTACTTTTGAATCAAAATAGTGCTCAACTCCATTTAACCAAATATCTAACAGGGAATTTCTTGTAAAATTATTTTGTGAGGTAGTATCAGACCAGTTTTTTACTGCAAGTGGAAAGAAATGTTTTAATTGCTCAAGTCCGTCTTCACACATTTTACCATCCACAAAACTCATTCCATATACAAGATTTGCACATATTTCCCCCAACAGACGGCAATATTGATTCGTATTTCGCCGATCATGTTGATCAATTGCCATCCTTAATTTTTCTCGCGCCATCTTAAGCTCTTTAATGCGATCCTCTTTTATTTTTTCATCTTCATTTCCAATCCTCTCAATTTCTCTACGACAATTGTTGCGAATAAACAGGGCGTAAACAAGTATTGCCTCTGACTGGTCTTCTGCTGCTTCAATTAATTCATCAGCAATCTTTTTCCACCATGCAGCATATTCCAGATACCGACGTGACGTATTGTTGTTCTCCACTCCTATTTTTCCAAATGAATTTGGGCCAAATGAACGGGTCAGCGCCAACATCTGAACATTCTCCTGGGAATCATTCCATCTACATTCTTTAATCATCTCACACAGGAACTCAACTTCCTTTTCTTTAATTTTCTCTTTGTTATTATTGGATTCCTTATCCATATTATTATCAATATACCAGAGCGCTTCACGAGGATGGCGAAATGAAACTGAAACATAATCCCCATCATCTTTCGTATACTGAATCAAACTATCACTTCTTATCACCTTCATCAAAAACATCTGTTCATTGGAGCAGATCTTCTGTGTACCTTCTCCAATCACACGCAAAACAAGAGTCAGCGGCAATTGAACAGCAAACTCTCCTGCGATCGCCAAAATCCAATTTAGTTTCTTGACATGTTTGTCTAAAGTATACAAGTTATTCTTTTTATCACTAATCTCATTATCTTCTGTATCGTTTGCCTCTATCTGCTCTCTGATGCTTTCAAGCTTTAACTGAAACGACGACGCAATCCCCAACCTATGAATCTGCTCTTCTACCTCTTCAGCTATATGTTTCTTATATTGTATAAGTTCTTTTTCTGCCAATTCCTCATTGGCATCGACTTCCTGATGAAATCGGTATTGAAGCATCGACGCCACTTGTTTCCATTCATCCCTGTTTTCTGACATAATCAAACGCTGTAATGCATCAAGCAGATTATTTCCCTCTTTTTTGTATGCTTCCATCATTTGATGCATTTCCTTGTCAATTCCTTTTATTGACTCAAGCATATTTTCTATCTCTTGTTTATCCAGTTGTGTTGTATACTGCAAATGATAATTACCTACATTATCCCTATAGAATTTTTCGTGTTTCTCCCACTTATTCAGATTTAAATATGTGCTCCCCACTACCACGGTATTACATTCCCTAAGAACATCTTGCAATTGTTTACACCTTTGTGTAGAAGAGTATCCTATATCTGAGTCCCATATGACAAGAACAGAATCAATTAACTTTTCGCCATTTTTCCGGAATTCCAGGAATTGTGTCTTGATAAATTCTTTCAGTTTGTTTTCCCAATCAAACTGTGTTGGTTCCCCATGTATATATATTACAGGAACAGAATTTCTCTTTTGATATGCTAGGTTCGCCAGTGAAGCTGTCTTGCCTACATTTGAATTGCCTTCGACCATGATATATTTTCTCTTATATGATGAATTCTGCAATTCTTTATCAACCCACTCCAACAGTTTTTTATCCTGTGTCCTGCTAAAATAAAAACCGTATTTCTCATCATACAGATGCCATATTGGTTCGTCTCCCTGCTGTTGAAATTGAATATAAAGTTTCTTTTTTGACCCCTGATCTTTATTCCGCCAGATATCATCATACAAAAAGGTTATATGCGGATCTAATCCTGCCTTCGCATCGTATGACACCGAAACAACGAACAGACCCTTTTCTTTATGATTCAATGACAGATTATATTCTGTATCAATCTGCTCCGTAAAAGCATCGTACTCCTCCTCAAAAAATCCAATATCCTCTAATGCCCTAGCAAATGTCCTCTCATCATACGAAAGAATATTTTCATCAATCAGAGCTGCAATATCATCACGCTGTGATTGTTTTTTTGTGACCCCAAAAAGAAAAATTGATTTTTGCGGCATCTCACCGGCATTATCAAGTAATGTCTGAAGCCAGTCCGTTTCCGGATCCCATCCATCGATCACCAATACTCCATACTCAGATAATATCTCATTATAGATCCAATTCAGTCTATCACTAATACGCTTTTTACAAACAGGTGAACAGATATCCTTATACTTTAGCGGAATCAATTGATCACTTTCATTATAGTTTATATTCCCATATAAAAACGAAACATTAATAAAGGTCTTAGAAATATCTTTTTTGCTGAATTGCTTTTGCGTCATTTTAATTGTCTTAAAAGGAAAATCATTCTCAAGAATCAAACCATCAATAGCTGAAGTCATAATCATTCCCCATCGCATACCCAATACCTTTTTAAGCCAGTTCTGCCTGGGAATGATTGAAATCATTTCTCTCATCTGTTCAATATCATCTTGCGTCGGTCTATCTTCCTTGGACCACGATTGCCATAATGAAGTGTAATTTGTTTCCTGTCCTAATCTTCCTTCACAAAGACTTTCATTCACCAGCTCATAAAACATATCTGTTCCTGATTTAGAATTCAAGTACTTTTGACCCAGAAACAACACAGATGGCTCTGAAGCTATTCTTTTTCTTAAATCCTCAATAACCTTATTATCCATTTTTCCCTCCGTATACTTCTATATATAACGTGATTGATTATTGCTCACAAACACAGGCGGTCTATGACCAT